>JAITES010000257.1 GCA_031281925.1 Treponema sp.
CTTTGCGCCGGTAAAGCCGGTAGTGGAAATGGGCGACCGTCTTCTGGGAAACGACGGCTGTCTCAATTTTTTTGCCGGCCCTACCGATCCTGCCTTTTCGGCGACGCTAAACTTTTATAATGTGCACTACGAGGCTCATCACCTGGTCGGAACCTCCGGGGGCAACACCGACGACATGATAGAATCCCTGCGCATGATGGCCTCGGGGGCAATCAATCCCTCTTCTCTTGTTACCCATATCGGCGGCCTTAATGCGGCAGCGGAAACCACAATCAATCTGGACAAGATACCCGGAGGCAAGAAGCTTATCTATACCGGCAAGAATATTCCCCTTACCGCCATTGCCGATTTTGCGGAAAAAGGGAAAAGCGATCCATTCTTCAAAGACCTCTGTGAAATTACTTCAAAGACCAAAGGCCTTTGGAACGGCGAAGCGGAAGAGTACCTCTTGAAACACGCGGAAAATATATAGGGCTCCGATCATGATAAGCCGTATACACAGCATTGAAACTGCGGAAACCAATCCTTACAGGAACATTGCCCTTGAGGCTCTGCTTCTCCGCCGTTTGAATGCGGGATCGTGTATACTGTATCTCTGGCAAAACCGGCATACGGTTGTCATCGGCAGGAATCAGAATGCCTGGAAGGAATGTCGTGTCGAGGAACTTGAGGCTTCAGGCGGTTTTCTTGCCCGCCGTCTTTCCGGCGGAGGGGCGGTGTACCATGACGGCGGAAATCTCAATTTTACCTTTATCATGGGGAAGGAAGACTACGATCCTGAAAAACAGAATACGGTAATTCTGCGGGCCCTGCAGGCCGCCGGGATAGAAGCCCGCAGTTCAGGCAGGAATGACATGGAAATTGAAGGCCGGAAATTTTCAGGTCATGCCTACTACCTTGCGGAAAAGAATGTCTACCATCACGGCACCCTTCTTGTGAACTCAAGTCTTGAAGATGCCGCAAAATATCTTTCCGTGCCCGCGGACAAGATCAGGGCCAAGGGAGTTGAATCGGTACGGAAACGGATCATCAACCTCTGCGAACTAAAGAGCGGCCTTACGGTTGATGAATTGAAAGTCCTGCTGAAAAAATCCTTTGAGGAAGTTTACGGCCTAAAGTCTCAAGTCCTCTCTCCGGAAGATTTTGAAGGGGAAGAGCTTGACGGCCTGGAAAAACAGTTTGCCGGTCCCGAATGGAAGTACGGCAGGAATCCTCCGTTTTCGTTTGAATCTTCCGGGCGTTTCCCCTGGGGCGGGGTGGAGATTCGTCTGGATATACGGGAGAACAGGGTGAGTGAAGCCGCCGTGTATTCGGACGCCATGGACGAAGAATTTATACTGAAGCTTCAAGTCTTGTTCAGGACTTTGTCCTTTGACCGTTCTTCTTTCAGGACTGCCCTGGAAGAGGCCTTTTCTCAGTCATCCGAAAGAATTTCCCGTTCGGGAGATATTCTAAATCTGATATTTGGAGTATAATGAAAACATGAACTACCATCTTGCCATTGATATCGGCGCCTCTTCGGGGAGGCACATTCTCGGCCGCCTTGAAGGAGGCAGGCTTGTGATTGAGGAAGTTCACCGTTTCAGCAACGGCCCGCAGGAAAAGAACGGGCGCCTTGTCTGGGATACGGATGCCCTTTTGAAGGAGATAATCGCCGGCATGAAAAAATGCGCCGCTCTGGGCAAAAAGCCGGCGGCTGTCGGGATTGATACCTGGGGCGTGGACTATGTTCTGCTTGACGGGAAGGACAGGGAGATACTCCCCGCACATGCCTACCGGGATCTCAGAACGGAACCCTTCCTGGCCTCTCCTGTCGGGGACGATGAACTCTACCGGCATACGGGAATCCAGAAACAGTCCTTCAATACGATCTATCAGCTTTTGGCCGACAGGGCCGAGGGGCGGCTTGAAAAGGCGGAGCGTATGCTTCTCCTGCCCGAATACTTCTCCTGGAAGCTCTGCGGGGTGAAGGCCTCCGAATACACCGAAAGCAGCACTACCGGTCTTTTGGATGTCTCCAGGCAGGATTGGGATCGGGAACTTCTTGATAAACTGGATCTTCCTCCCCGTATCTTTGGTGAGGTAAAAAAGCCGGGAACCATACTGGGGCATCTTCTTCCCGCAATACGGGAGGAAGTCGGTTTTGACGCAGAAGTAGTGCTGCCGGCTACCCATGACACCGCTTCCGCCGTGCTGGCGGTTCCTTCCCCAGGATCCCTCTACATCAGTTCCGGCACATGGAGCCTCATGGGAGCGGAGGGCAAAGCCATTACCAGCGATGAAGCGCGGCGGCTCAACTATACCAACGAAGGCGGAGCCACCGGGAAGATTCGTTTCCAGAAAAACATCATGGGCCTGTGGGTGATGCAGGGGCTCCGGAAAGAACTGGGGGATGATGCCTACAGCTTCCAGGATCTGGCGGACCTGGCCGAAAAGGAAGTAGGCGGCATGAGTATAGAAGAGGCCGTTGGGAAATTCGCGGTAGACATAAATGATCAGCGTTTCTTTGCTCCCAAAAGCATGATTACCGAGTTGAAAGGTCAGTGCGGGAAGGAAGGCCGACCCATTCCGGAAAGTCCTGCGGAACTGGCTTCCTGTGTCTATCTTAGTCTTGCGTACAGTTACAGTACTTCTGCCGATGAGATTGAACGGCTTACGGGAAAGAAATTTGACCATCTGTGCATTGTAGGCGGGGGCAGCAAGGATGATCTTCTCAATAAACTCTCCGCCGCCGCGCTGAAGAAGCCGGTCTACGCGGGGCCTGTGGAGGCTACCGCCATCGGCAACATCGTCATGCAGTGCCTTGCCCAGGGTGAAATCGGCGCCGAGGAAGAGGCAAAGGAAATCGTAAAGGACTCGTTTGAAGTCAAGGTAATTCATTAGAATTCCTTATAATATGTTTTTGAAGGAGGCGTCTGATGTATAGCGAAGCGCAGAAAAAGTACAGGGAAGCCGGCGTTGATACCGAGGAGGCGATGAAGAGCTGCGCCTCAATTCCTGTTGCCCTTCACTGCTGGCAGGGCGATGATGTAACGGGTTTTGAAAATTCCGGAGAAGCCCTCTCCGGGGGAATCCAGGCTACGGGCAACTATCCGGGGAAAGCCCGGAACCCTGCGGAACTCATGGCGGATCTGGATTTTGCATTTTCTCTTATACCGGGAAAGAAACGCCTCAATCTGCATGCTGTTTACGGCATCAGCAGCAGTCCTGTCGAGAGGGACAAGATCTTGCCCGAACATTTTGAAGCCTGGCTTGAGTGGGCAAAAAAGAACAACGCCGGTATCGACTTCAATCCGACTCTCTTCTCCCATCCTAAGGCCGCGGACGGGTTTACCCTTTCCCATCCCGACAGGGATGTCCGGGACTTCTGGATCCGCCATGTAAAGGCCTCCAGAAAAATTTCCGCCTATATCGGCGAAAAGCAGGGGAATCCCTGTCTTGACAATATCTGGATCCCGGACGGACTCAAGGATATTCCCGGAGACCGCTCAGGCCCGCGACGGCGCCTGATGGAAAGTCTCGATGAAATTTTTACGGAAAAGTACGATTCAAAATATATTGTTGATTCCGTAGAAAGTAAATTCTTCGGCATAGGACTTGAATCCTACACTGTCGGTTCGCACGAGTTTTATATTGCCTATGCGGCAAAGCGCGGGATCATTCCGCTGCTGGATAACGGTCACTTCCATCCTTCGGAGAATGTGTCCGACAAGGTTTCTGCGCTGCTTCTCTTCTTTGACAGGCTGGCCCTCCATGTAACCCGCAATGTCCACTGGGACAGCGATCATTCGGTGCGCCTTGACGACGCAACCAGGGAACTGGCGCGGGAAATTGTCTTTAACGGCGCGGAACGCTGCCTTATCGGCCTTGATTACTTTGACGCTTCGATAAACCGTATTGCTGCCTGGGCCGGCGGGGCGAGGAATTTCCAGAAGGCCCTGCTTGAAGCCCTGCTTCTCCCCCGGGATGAATTTAAGGCGTTGCAGGACAGCGGGAATTATACAAAACTTCTTGTGCTGCAGGAAGAATTCAAAACCCTTCCGTTCGGCGACGTGTGGGAGGAATACTGCCGCCGTGAAAAGGCGCCCGGAGCGGAGTGGTTCGACAAGGTTACTGTCTATGAACAAGAGGTAACGGGCAGGCGGAAAGGCTGATTTTTCGATGCAGTTATCAATCATCGGTTATGATCCCGCCGGAGCCTGGCACCGTTTTGCCTCTACCGTGGAAGAGTTGCTTGCCAATAAAAATCCGGCGGGAATTACATGGATCGATGTTGAGGGCCTTGAGAGCTCCGACGTCATACACCGTTTTGCGGAAGAATACCGGATTCATCCCCTGACGGTTGAAGATATTCTGGATACCGGTCAGCGGCCCAAGGTTGAAGAGTTTGATGATTATCTTTTTATCGTAGTCAAAGCGGTAAACCCGGCGGACGAACTTGATTTTGAACAGATAAGCCTTGTGATTACGGAAAATGCCGTTATAACATTTCAGGAAAAAACCGGAGACTTTTTCGACGGTATCAGAAAACGCATCCTTAACAACGCAGGCAGAATAAGGCGGGCGGGAACGGGTTATCTGGCGTATTCGATCATCGATGCCGTGGTGGATGAGTATTTCGTGATCCTCGATCGTATGGGAGACACCATCGAATCTTTTGAAGACCGCGCCATTGATGAAAGCGACGATAGTTTTATCAGGGACATTCAGACGGTAAAACAGAATCTGCTGCGGATACGCCGCATCATCTGGCCCCTGCGGGAGAGCGTCAATATTCTCCTGCGGCTTGAAAGCAAATTGATCAACAAGGATCTGGAACCCTTCTTTAAGGATCTCTATGACAACATCATGCAGGCTGTGGAAACCGTGGAAAGCTACAGGGAACTCATCGCAGGAGAGATGGAAGTAAACCTTTCCGCTGTCTCCAACAGGATGAACAAGGTGATGAAAGTGCTCACAATCATCTCCACCATTTTTATACCCCTCACCTTTATTGTCGGAGTGTACGGCATGAACTTTGCCTTTATGCCGGAACTCGGCATGCGCTATGCGTATCCGGTTACATGGGGGATCATGATCTGTATCGCAATCGGCATGATCATTTTTTTCAAGACACGAAAATGGCTTTAGGCTAAGGTGTAATGAAGGTATTGGAAGCTTCGCCGCATGGGGTGATATACAGGGTTGATGAGGATACGCTGCGGAAGGCGGCAGAGTTACTGTGTGCCGGAGAACTCGTCGCCTTCCCCACAGAAACAGTGTACGGCCTTGGAGGGGATGCCTTTAACGCGGCGGCCCTGGCAAAAATATTCGATGTAAAAAAGCGCCCCCGTTTTGATCCTTTAATCGTTCATATTGCGGAAACCGGAAGCCTGGACAGGCTTGGCGATCTCTCTCTGCTGGAAAAGGCAAACCGGGAGAAAGCCGCCCTTTTAACCGGACGTTTCTGGCCCGGCCCCCTCACCCTGATATTGCCCAGAAGACCGGAAGTACCGGCCCTGCTCAGTTCGGGGCTTCCGACAGTGGCGCTGCGTTTTCCCTCTCATCCTGCGGCCCAAAAACTCATCACTTATTCTACCGGCGCGGTGGCGGCCCCCAGCGCCAACAGCTTCGGCCGCCTCAGTCCCACAAGGCCTGAGCATGTGGAGGCGGATCTGGGAGGCAGTATAGCGATGATCCTTGACGGCGGCCCCTGCCGGGTAGGAGTGGAATCCACGGTGTTGGATTTGACAGGGGAACTGCCGCGCATCCTCCGTCCCGGCGGCCTTCCCCGTGAAGAGATTGAAGCCCTGATTGGAAAAACGGCCCAGGCGCCGCGGGAGGGAGAAGCTGGCGCCCGCCTTTCTCCCGGCATGCTGAAAAGCCACTATGCCCCCCGGACAACACTGATTCTGCACACCGGGAAGGAAATGGCGGAGCTGCCGTTCAGACAAAACGAGGCATATCTTTTTTTTGACAGGCCTTCCATGGAAAGCTGGCTTGCGGAGACTTTCTCCGCACAAAACCCGCCGGCCGATAATGATGGTGACAGGGAAGGGATCTTTTATCTCAGCGAAAACGGAGATACCGTGGAGGCGGCAGGCCGGCTCTTTGAGATCCTTCACCATGTTGACGGACTCGGGAAAACATGTATCCATGCGGAAGAAGCCCCGCCTGGGGGACTGGGAGCGGCAATCAACGACAGACTCATCCGGGCAGCGGCATAGAAGACGGCGGAATGCCTAATCGGGAATCTCAAACACCCCTTCAAGGATATGTTTGGGCCGGTAGGGGAAACGGGTAATGTCCGCAAGGCTTGTAACGCCCGACAGAACCAGTACGGTTTCTATTTCCGATTCGACGCCCGCGACAATATCGGTGTCCATCCGGTCTCCCACAATGACGGTGTCTTCCCTCCGCGCGTCGAGACGGCGCAGCCCGTGGCGCATCATGAGGGGGTTCGGCTTGCCCACAAAGTAGGCCTTCGTGTTGGTTGCAAGTTCTATGGGCGCCACCAGGGAACCACAGGCAGGAACTATGGCGTTTTCCACGGGACCCGAAAGGTCGGGATTGGTGCCGATGAGCCGGGCGCCTTTCAGCACAAGATTCACCGCACGTTCCAGAGCCTCAAGATTGTAGCCCCGGCCTTCACCGACAACCACATAGTCCGGGTTCACATTGTTCATGGTAAAGCCTGAGTCGTAGAGGGCCTGGATAAGGCCCGGCTCACCGATAACGTATATAGAGCCGCCGGGACACTGGGACGCGAGGAAACTCGCCGTAGCCAGGGCGCTGGTGTAGAAATGTTCGGGATCAACCATGATTCCCAGCCTGGCAAGTTTCTGCGAAAGTTCCAGAAGGGAGCGTTCGCTCGAATTGGTAAGAAAGAGGTAAGACTTCTCTTTCCTGTTAAGCCAGTCAACAAATTCCGGGGCGCCCTTCAAAAGCATGTTTCCGTGATAGATGACACCATCCATGTCGATGATAAAAGCCTGCCGGCTCCGGATACGTTCAAGGTCTTTGCTCATCCTGTTCCTCTTTTACTACAGAGTCTATCTATACTATAAGCGACTTTATGGACAGACGCCAAGTATAGCAGTAAAAAAGGTGAATTCATAGGGGACGAAAGATGCGTATACATGAAGGGGCCGCCCTTGCGGACGGCCCCGGAGGAAACGCGGGTTTTTACATCGTTATTCAGTGTCTGTCCATCATGTGTCTACATTATAGACAGACTCTATTCAGAAGGGGGGGCCGCCGGTGCTGATGTTTACATTCCCCAGGTTGATACCTGTAGTGGATGTGCCGGATGTCCACTCGCCGGCCTTGGTTGCATAAT
>JAITES010000267.1 GCA_031281925.1 Treponema sp.
CGGAAACAAGTTCCCGGACAACCCTGTTTTCTTCCTCGCCGGTACATACGCCGCTGAGAATCCCTCCATCGGTACTCACTATCCGCACCCGGCATGTCCCGCCGCCGGGCAGGAACGCGTCAAAGAATTCCCCCGCGGCAAGGCGTCTTACCCGCACAAGGTAATGGTAATCGCTTCCGCTTAAACTGATCCGCCCATCCCTGCCGGGCAGGGCGGGAAGTAAAAAACGCTTCATTGACCGACCGAATTCAGGATGCCAGCGCTTCGTCCTCTCTGGCGGCTTCTTCCTGCAGGGTCTTGAGGGTTTTGGTAGTCTTCATCAGATTGCCAAAGTCGCTGTCCCGGATGATCTTTACCGCTTCTTCCAGTTGGAGATCGTATTCAAGGTCAAAGACCGGGGCGATATTGGTTCTATTCTGCTCATTCCGGATAAGGCGCCGCAGGAGGGAGACATCCAGCTTGTATTCGGCGTTGAGTTCCCTCGCAAAGGCGGTAATATCGGCAGTTCCGGCTCCGGGATTCTTCTCGATATAGGCGGGAATCTTGCGATCCTGAATGAGTTTACCCAGGGACTCGGCGTCGGAATCGGTAAATTCGGGGGTTTTAACTTCCCTGTCCGGAGGGATGCCGATCTTGTCGATGTTTACGTCGCTGGGAGTATAGTAACGGGAAGTGGTGATCTTGAAACCGGACTTGTCCAGGGGATAGACCTGCTGAACGGAGCCCTTGCCGTAGGATTTTTCGCCCACGAGGTATGCCCTTCCCCTGTCCTTGAGCGCTCCGGCGACAATCTCGCTGGCGCTGGCCGAACCCTTGTTTATAAGGACAATAACCGGAATATTGGCCGGCACGAGGGTCGATTTGCGGGCATTGAAAACAGAATTTTCCTGGGGAATCCGGCTTTTCGTGCTTACCACCACTCCGCCGTCCAGGAAAAGGTCGCAGATATTCACGGCGCTGGTTAAAAGCCCGCCGTAGTTATTCCGCAGATCCAGAATGAGGCTCCTGTAGCCCTTTGAGGCAAATTCGTTGATCGCCTCCCTGGCCCGTTCCACCGTATTGGGCGTAAAGGTGATAAGCCGCAGATACCCGATATCGCTGCCGATCATGGCGTGTTTGGTGGTGGGCACCTCGATAATCGCCCTGGTAAGGGTGGCCGGGAATTCCAGTTTTTCGCCCCGGCGGATAAGGATCTTTACCTCGGTACCCGCGGGCCCCCGGAGTTTGGCCACCGCCTGATCCAGAGTCAGCTCCGCGGTACTTTCCCCTTCAATTTCGATGATATAATCCCCCGGATTGATCCCTGCCTTCCAGCCGGGAGTGTCCTCCATGGGAGAGGCTACCTCCAGATAGTTCGGCCTGCCGTCCGGATTGGGGATGTTGCTTTTGGAAATATAGAGCCCCACCCCGCCGAAACTCCCCTGGGTGGTGTCGTTGAGGTCGTTCATCTCCGATTCGGGTATGTATACCGAATAGGGATCCCCCAGAGCGTTGAACATGCCGTTCATGGCCCCTTCATAGATCTGTTTGGGATCAATCTCTTCTACATAGTGCCTCTGTATGAAGTCGAAAACATTCTGAATGATCTGCATATAACGGCGGTTTGACTGCTGGGCATCCTGCGCATTAGTGCCCGCCTCTCTGCCCTGAGCCAGCGCCACAGGCGCCGCGGCGCAGGCAAGAGCTATGATCACCGTAGGGACAATCCAGAGCCAGGGAAGGGTTTTTCCGAGCCCTTTTTTCGGCACGGGGCTGGAAGGAATCTCGTTCATGGTATACCTCTCTTGAGCTTGTCAAACAGGCTCTATATATAATTATCGGAAAATACCGCTTTTCAGGAAAGCCCCAGCTGTAATTCAAGATGCTGCCCGTTGAGACTGAAGGAGGCCCTGATGTCCCGGCAGGAGATCTCGTAGTCTCCCCGGAAGCCGTAGATCTCAAGATTTCCCTCCGCATCGGTGGAAAATTCGCCCTTTGTCCACCATTCACCCTTTATCTTGTTCATGAGGGATGTATAGGCCGGCTTGATACTGTTATCGGCACGGAGAAGCCCCGAAGGAGCGTGAAGCCAGCGGCCGTCGGTACTGTCCCAGGTGCTTATCGCCTCCACCGCGGGGTGGGCAAAGAGAATTTCGTACATCTCCGTTATCTCCCTGGCCTGCCTTTCCTCGCCCTCCGGCGTGGAGGGCCAGGATTCCACCTGCCAGTCGTTAAGATCTACGATATGCGGAGGCATGATGTCCCCCGAGATGATCGTGTTTTCGGTAAAGTGAATGGGCTTGCCGAAGTACGAGTAGCGGTCAAGGACTGCCAGGAGCTTTTCCTTCCCCCAGTAACCCTGATGCTGATGGGACTGTATGCCTATTACATCGATGGGAATCCCCGCGTTAAGGCAGCCGTCCACGAGAATTTCATAGCTTGAAGAGGTTTCAAAGTCGTTGAGCAGCAGCACAGCCTGGGGATTGGCCTTCCGCGCCGCGGTAAAGACCTCTTTTATCATCCTTACCCGGCCCAGGTCTTTGCAGACTCGGGTCATGGCGTTATCGTACTTGTCAAAGATCGGCATGATTACCACTTCATTGATCACATCCCACTTGTCGATAAGCCCTTTGAAAGCGCTTACATCCCGGTCAATCCGGGCAAGCTGCCTGCGGAGAATCTCGGCATTGCTGTACTTCATGAGCCAGGGAGCGCAGACCGTGTGCCAGCAGAGCGGGTGGCCCTTGGTAACGATGCCTCTTTCGGCATAGTACCGGGCGGCGGCGATGGTTGCCGCTTCCATGGGTTTGCCCTCTTCGCTCTCGTAACGGCCCCAGTAAAAAGGAAGAGTCGCATAGTTACAGAGATCGAAGATCCTGTCCAGACATTCTTCGATTTTGGCCCGTTCCTGCGGAGAAAGCGCCTTACCGCCGGGAACCGTTTCTCCGGCCAGGGCAACCGCTTCGAAACCCCCGACGCCGAAGAGAAACTGGTGCCGTTTTTGCTCCAGTTTTACCGTCTGCCCGGCCAGCGGGCCGCCTCCGGGTTTTGTAAGATGCAGTTTAAGAGCCGATTTACGGTGGGCAAAAGCGTTGGGGTTCATGAAATCCTCCTGAAAAATGATACAGGAAAGCCGGGAATAGTTCAATCATCCGCAATACGGCCGAATTAAACCCTTAAAATTTATTTTACAGAAGAGACTGTTCCAAAATCCGGCAGGGCTCGTAATTTTGGAACAGTAACACTACTTTGTTTGGGTTTCGGATTTCAGCAGTACTTCAATTATTTGATAGATTACATCCTGATACATGGGCGGCAGTATCTTGAAAAGAGTTACCAATTTAGTAAACTTTTCATCAGGATTTTGCATGAACATTTCTCCCTTCCCTGTTGTTAGCCATACCTCATTTACTCCGAATTCGGACACGATAAGTTTGATGAGACGGCCGTTGACCTTGAGTGTGCCGGTTTCTATACCGGCGATATAACTATGGGAAAGGGACAAAATCATGGAAAAATTTCTCTGCGACAACTCCAAAATTTCCCTCACTTGCTTTATACGCTGATGGATCAACTCACTCATAATCTAATCATAGTATCGCAATGGTCATTCTTCAAGGTTTATCACTTTAGCCTATTGACATGGCAATTTATTGTATATATTATGGTCAATATATGGTCATAAAAAAGGTAAGGATATATGACAGAAAATGTTAAAATAGCGAGGTTATGGTACAAATTCCACCGTCTTACCGAAGGACACAAGGAATTGATCATGGAAATATCGGAAATGCTGGTTCGGCAGGCGGACGCCTTTCCGGAGAAAGACACTGTCAAGGAGCTGCCCGTCAAGGCGGACAGCAAGCGCAGATCATTAAAAAAAATTTAATAAGTTGAGGCTGTTCCAGGGCAGGCGTTAAAATACAGGGGGCGGGCCTAGCGGTTTTCGCTCCTCTTTCGGGCGGCGGTCAGAAACTGCCGGAGTGCGCTGCTGGTTTCATCATCAATGAGTATGGACATAAAAAAACGCTGCAGGGGAATTCGCTGCATGACCCGGCTTGCGCCATAGTAGCGGACATAGACCCGGTTGGTCCCCGGAAGGGATTCAAAATACCAGGCGCCCCGCACATTCTTTACGTTGCCGTCGTCGGCAACATGGCTAAAATCAAGAATCAGGCGGCCGGGTTCATCAACAAGGACGGTAACCGCCTGGCGGAAGTGCACGGCGTAGGAAACTCCCAGTACCTCAAGGCCCGCCGTCATATCATGGTATACTCTGCCGTTTTCGCGGACAACCTCCATGCCCTTGTTCCGCTTAAAAATACGGGGATACGCTTCATAATCCAGAATGGTCTCCCGGAGACTGGACATCGGTATATCGGTGCAGGTATGGAGATCCGCATAGGCGTCTATCCATTTGGTTTTATCGGCCTCAACTTCCCGGGACACTTCGGTTTTGATAATTACCGCCCTGTTAAAAAGCTTCTCCCAGGTATCTTTCGGCGGAAGGCTGAATTCTTCCCCGTTCATCTCCGCCGCGGGCAGCGTAAACAGGAAGATCAGCGCCGCATACATCCTGAGGTTTTTGCCTGTCGTCTTCAAAATGGTCTCCATGTTCCTCATAAACGAATCATACCGGATTTCCGGTAAATTCGTAATATGTTCCGGCCTAATACGAAAACATGAACAGCGGATGATACAGAACTTATAGCCATTCAGCCGCCATCCATGGTATTGTACACCATGCTGGAAAAGTATGGGCCCTACGCGCTGATTGCCGGTGCATCCGAGGGATTGGGCGCCGCCTATGCCGAGTCTCTGGCCGGGCGGGGATTTAACCTTGTGCTGCTGGCCAGGAGAAAAGAAAAACTGGAAGCTTTTGCCGCGGAGCTTGGGAAAAAGTATTCGGTGGAGCTTGTTACCCATGCGGTGGACATGGGCGATCTTGAGGCGGTAAAGGCTTTTGCCGGTTCCCTGAATGTTCAAATCGGCCTCCTGGTTTACAACGCGGCCTACGCGCCGGTCGGGCTTTTCAAGGATCTTGAAGAAGAACAGCTTATGCGAATAGCCGCCGTCAATGTGCGGGGGCCTTTGGCGCTTACCCGGCTTGTACTGCCAAAAATGATTGAGCGCGGAAAGGGAGGCGTCATACTGATGTCTTCGCTGGCAGGAACGCAGGGCAGTCCCAGGCTTGCAGGTTATGCGGCAAGCAAAGCCTTTAACGCCATCCTTGCCGAAGGCTTGTGGGAAGAGCTCAAGCCCTGCGGCATTGATGTGATCGCTTCCTGCGCGGGGGCCATTCTTACACCCGGCTACAATCAGGCGCAGGCGGCCAGGGCGCCGGGTACTTTAAGTCCCGCTCAAGTGGCGGAAAAAACATTGAAGGCCCTGGGGAAAGGCCCGGTGTTTGTGCCGGGAGGGATCAATAAACTGGCCCGTTTCTTTTTGATGCGTCTTGCGCCGCGGAAATTCGCAATTAAAATCATGTCGGCCAATACAAGGAGTTTGAACTAAAATGAAAACCCTGGTTTTCGGATTTTTTACCCCCTGGATCGCCTACGCGGTCATCACGCTGCTGCATCTTGTTCTGCCCGGTAAATGGATAACAGGATATGTAAAAGATGACAAGTCCGGTCAGGCATTGCGCTACCGCCTAAACGGTATATTTGTCCTTGCCGCAAGCGTCCTGCTCTGGGCCGTGCTGGGCCTCTTCAATCTGCTTCCCTTTGACTGGCTGTACCGGGTCAGGTGGCCGGGTTTGGCAGGCGCCGTTGTGCTGGGGCTGCTTTTTTCTTTTATCATCGTGCTGCGCAGTCCTTCTACCGGGAAGCCCTTCCCCGCCGATGTATGGTTTGGCCGCCTGAAGAATCCGCAATTTAAAAACGGACGTATCGACGCAAAGATGTGGCTTTATTTAATCGGAGCGGTCATGCTGGAACTCAATGTTCTCTCCTTTGCGGCGCATCACATCATGACGCAGGAAGACATTAATCCCGGTTTTATTGCCGGAGCCGCCATGCTCAGCTGGTTTTTATGGGAATATCTTTATTTTGAAAAAGTGCACCTTTACACCTACGACTTTATTGCGGAGAAGGTCGGCTTCAAATTGGGCTTTGGCTGTCTTTCCTTCTATCCGTATTTTTACTTCATCTCCCTCTGGGCAACAGTGGATCTGCCCAATCCCCATCTGCCGCTTTGGCTTACTGTTTGTTTCTGTGTTCTGTACTTTTTTGGATGGGCTCTGGCCCGCTGCGCGAATATGCAGAAATACTACTTTAAAACACGGGGAGACAAAAAATTTTTATGGATTAAACCGGAAACTATTTCCGACGGGAAGAATTCCATTCTGGTCAATGGCTTCTGGGGCTTAAGCCGGCATATCAATTACCTGGGAGAGATACTGGAAGGCTGCGGCATTGCCCTTGCCGCCGGGTATCCGGCTCTCTGGCCGGTGTGGCTGTATCCGCTTTATTATGTGGCGCTCCTCTTTACCCGTCAGGCAGACGACAATAAAATTTGCAGGGCAAAATACGGTGAATTGTGGGATGAGTATACAAAAAAGGTAAAATACCGGATTATTCCGTTTATCTATTAACGGCAACGGCGGGTATTATAGCCTGAACCGGTCACAATTTCCACTCTTGAAGTAAGGCGATCCTTTATCTATTATGAAATTATGGGTGTGTATCGGCCTCTGAGGGTGGTTCTTTTTGTCTATGAGTGTGTCCGCCTGCTTCTCATGCTGGGCCTGTACCTGTTTTTTGCCGATACGGCGGATCTGTTTCCGGCGCTTCCCCTGGCGGCGGCCAACGGGCTTTTCCTGTTGATGGCTCTGTTCATGCTGTATTCCCTGGAACTTTACGGGCTTTACGCGCCCTTGTACCTGGTAGGCAAGCTTTTTTTTATTGCCGCGGCAAGGCCCTGGCTTTCAGGCTATTTTGTCGAGCTTCAGGGCCAGATATTCTTTGAAAATTTGATGTTCCTTGAAAGAGGGAATCCCTGGATGGTCTTGGGACTGGTCTTCTTCATGTTTTGCGGCGACCTTTTTTCCGCAGGAGCTTCGGCCCTGCTTGTTTTCAGGGTGAAAAAAGAAAAAAAGCTCGAAGGTGGGGGTATTTGATGCGTATTATTCCGATAGCGAGCGGAAAAGGCGGCGTAGGGAAATCCATGGTTGCCGCAAATCTGGGGGTAGCCTTTGCCCAGGCAGGGCAGCGGGTGGTTCTGGTGGATCTTGACCTGGGAGCCAGCAATCTGCACCTGGCCCTGGGGAACCGGGCGCCCAAGACAGGGATCGGCACCTTTCTCAACGATACGCGCTCCAATTTTAATGATGTAATCTCCGATACGGATGTCCGGGGCCTGCGTTTCATTCCCGGCGACACGGAGATTCCCGGCACGGCGAATCTCAAGGCCAGCCAGCTCAAGGCCCTGGTAAAGCGTCTTTTCGCCCTGTCCGGCGATACGGATATTCTTATTCTTGACCTCGGCGCGGGGACTCACCAGTCTATTCTGGATTTCTTCCTTCTCTCCGGTCAGGGCATTGTGGTTTCCGCCCCTGCGGTAACCGCGGTGCTCAATGCCTATGTGTTCCTTAAAAATACCGTTTTCCGGCTTATGTTTACGGTTTTTTCCAGGGGGAGTCCCGCACGGAATTACCTTGAACAGGTTCGGAAGGACGGTTCGGGCTCCCAGCGGCTCTACATCCCCAAGATGCTGCCCGAAATCAAAAAGATCGATCCTGAATCCTACGAAAAATTCATGGAACACATCGGCGCCCTGCATCCCCGGCTTATCATGAACATGATCGACGATCCAAAGGATGCCGATGTTGCCATGAAGATCCGCCGTTCCTGCGAGGAGTACCTGGATCTCAAGATTGAACACCTGGGGATTATCTACCGGGATACGGTGCAGGATACCGCCCTCTCCGCCCGGCTGCCCATCGTGCTCTACAAGCCCCAGTCGCTGCTTTCCCAGGCAATCTACCGGATTGCCGACAAGATCCTTCAGGGCGATGAGGACAGCTTCACCCTGAACGATAAAATGATCGATGAAAGTTTCCAGGAAGCGGGAATGGAGGCTGAAATTGATTTTGATAACCGGATCGAATATGTGGAGGATCTGCTCCACTCGGGGGCCTTGTCCCAGGGGGATCTTATTGAGACAGTCAAGTCCCAGCAGATTGAAATTGCAAAACTCAGGAAAGAGAACAGTTTTATCAAGCTTAAATTGTCCAGGGCCATTGCCCAGGGGTATAAAGCATAGGACTGAGCTTGTCCCAAAACCCGGTTGGTTTTGGAACAGCCTCGACTGACATTAAATATGTCTGTCCATAATGCGGACATTATGGACAGACCCTGAATAGGGGTTATCATGGCAGCTATCATCGCCAAGGGTGATGCCAGCATCAGCATTAATCCGGAGGAGACTCAGGCGACATTAGGCTTTGTCTTTGATCCGGATGGTCTGGGCTGGGACGCAGATGCAGTCATAAAACTCGCGGGGGAGAACAAGCTTGGCGCACCCCAGGCCAGGGATCTTGAAACCTTCCTGAAAGGCGCTTCCAAAGCAAAAAAGAAGGGCGAAGTCTTTCAAATGGTAATCGCCCGGGGGACTCCTCCCGAGGATCCTGCCGGAGAGGAGATTAGCTGGGAAGCCGTTCCGGTGCCGGCCGACATGGAGCCCTACAAGGATACCGCGCTGAAGGAAGCCGGCGATCCGGTGCTCTACCGTGTCAAAACAGAAAGGATAAAAAAGGAACAGCTTGTCAAAAAGGCGGGCGCCCTGCCTTTCCTCCCCGGAAAGGAAGAGATGGTTGTTACCTGGGAAAAGAAGGAAACACGGGAGAAGGTTTCCGTCAATCCTGAACTGAAAGAACTCAAATATGCAGAAAAAGGCAAAAAGATAGGAACCGCAAGCCCCCCCAAACCGGGTAAACCGGGGAAAAGTGTCTTTGGAAAGCCCATTCCTCCCAAACAGCTCCCCGAAGGAGGTTTCCTTCTGGGGAAGGGACTCAGCCGGGAGAAGAATGATATTTATGCCCAGTATTCGGGCCTTCTGCGTATAGGGGAGAACTGGGCGGATGTGGCGGCCCTGGCAAAGCCTTCCTGGGCCGTGGAGAAGGGTTCGGACGGCATCACCTTTTATTTCAGGTTTGAACCCGGCGACAGCCGTTTTGCCCCTCCTACGGGGGAAGAGGTAATCGCCGACGCCTGTTCCAAGGGAGCCCCGGCGGCCCTGCTGGTCAAGGCTGAATCCATTGATGCGGAAATTGCCGGAGCCATTCACAGTGGAGCGGCGGTGTTTGCCCATTCCCTCTTCCGGGTGCAGGAGGGAGAGGCTGTAGTGGAGATAAGTCCCGACAGGACAATGGCGGCACTCAATCTCCGCAAGGGGGTGGCGGGGGGCCGTCCTCTTTCGATGAAGGATATAAGCCAGGCCCTGCGCGATTCAAAAGTCCAGGGTTTTGATCAGGAAAAGCTAAAGGCGGATCTTAAGACCTTTATGGAAGGGCCGGAACTTGCCCTTGACAACTACCTTTTGGTAGAGGGTAAGCCGAGTACCAGGGGCAAAGACCGTGAAGTTCAGCTGACGGTAAAACTTCCGGAAGAGGCGGAAACCAAACCCATTCTGGAACGGGTGAAAGCCCGCAGTGCCCCTTTAGTCGGAGAGGAGAATTTTCCCCCGGAAGAGGCAAACGGCGCCGTCATGGTCAAAAAAGGCGACACGGTAGCCCGGATAAGCGCAGGCTCCGAAGGAGAGAGCGGGAAGGATATCTTCGGTAACGAAATTCCGGGGCTTCCGGGAAACGATCCCGATTTGAAGCTCTACGGCGGCCTGGAACAGCACGGTTCCGATATTACCGCGGCCATGGACGGCCTTCTTCTGGTAAAAACCGGAGAGAAGAGTTTCCGGGGACAGGTAATCGAATACAGGGACGGCCGGGTTGCCGTTCATGTGAGCGATGACGCCATGGAGGCCAGGGTAGACCTTGTCAAAGAACAGGGAGCAGGTTTGGCGCTGCGGCCTGATCTGGTGCTAAAGGCTCTGGCCGCCATGGGGGTGCTGAAGGGTGTGAATACTGCCGCGGTAGAAGCCGCCTGTAAACAGGCTCATGCCAGGGGCTCCTGCGAAGGGGCGCTCGTTGCCCGGGGCAAGGTTCCTCTGGCAAAAGACGGCTTTGAACTTACATGGCTTGTTCCCGGCGGCGGCCCCGGGCCCGGTAAATCGATCCCCGTCAAGGCCGGACAGCCCGTAGCGGAACTCCGCCCCGGCCCGGAGGGAGGGCGGCCCGGCTACAATGTCAAAGGCGCCGTGCTTGAGATTGACAAGGCGGTTCCGCTGGATCTTAATCACGATGAATCAATAAAGGAAGTTCCCGCAGCGGAGAGGCAGGGTGGAGAATTTGTCAGACTGACGGCGGCCTGCCTGGGAGAACTCTGTTTTGACGGCAAGCGGCTTACGGTTTCAAGCCTTCAGGGAGTGGAAGGAGATGTTGGGCCTGCCACGGGGAATATCAGGTTTTCCGGGGAAGTGCGGATTAAAGGAAGGGTGCTTCCCGGTTTTACCGTAACGGGCGGCCTCAATGTGCTTATTTCAGGCAGCGCCGATGCGGCTCTGATCTCCGCGGGCGGGAAGGTGCTGGTCGCCGGAGGCATCCGGGGTGCGGGCAAGGGCCTGGTGCGTTCCCGGAAGACGGTGGAAGCCGCCTTTGTGGATCAGGCTACGGTAATGGCTATCGAAGACATACGCCTGAAGAGCGGCTGTCTGAAATCCAACATCAAGACCAACGGCATGCTGCTTATCGACGACGCTTCGGGCAGGCTTGAAGGGGGAGTTACCAAGGCCCGCAAGGGTGTCAACGCCCAGGATGTGGGAAACGAGAAGGGTAACCGGACGGAAATATCATTCGGGCAGGATTACCTTATCCGGGATCAGATCGATGCCCTTGATAATGATATTGAAAAGATCCGGGCCGCCATCAAGCGCCTTGATATCCGCATTCAGCAGGTTTTGAAAAACCCCCAGGCTCTCTCCGCCGCACGGGCCGAGAAAGTCAAATTAATGAAGATGCTGGAACAGCTTAACATCAAGATCTTTACCCTCCGGGAAAAGTATGAAGAACACTTCGATTCTGAAATCCGGATTCGGGGTACTGTCTATCCGGGGGTGGTTATGGAGAGCCATGACAGGTATTATGAAGTGAGCCAGGCCCGCAGCGGGGTAGTGTTCTACTTTGACCGGGATATAGGGCGGATTAAGGAACGGGGAATGTAGTTTACATAGAGTTTATATAGAAATAAATGAGAGGTAGCGGTGTTTTTACTATATGTTAATTTTCCCGCATGGCTGAAGCCTGAAGTAATTCCGGGCCTGCCTTTGCGCTGGTACGGGATCATGTACGTGGTGGCCTTTACGGTAGCCTTTTTTGTCTACCGGGCGCAGGTACGGGAACGGCATTTTCCCATGAGCGATGACGATCTTTCCGGGCTCTTCTTCTGGTGTATCCTGAGTCTGCTTCTCGGCGCCCGGATCTTTGCCACGCTTGTTTACGAAACCAGCGACATCTACCGCCGTCAGCCCTGGCTCGTCTTCTGGCCTTTCCGGGACGGGAGGTTCACCGGCCTCATGGGGATGAGTTACCACGGGGGAGCCATAGGGGGCACTCTGGGGATCATCATCTATTCGGCCCTGCGCCGCTGGGACACCAGGGAAATCGCCGACATGTATGCCTGTTCCATCCCCCTGGGCTATACATTCGGGCGGCTGGGGAATTTTATCAACGGCGAACTCTATGGCCGGGTAACTACCGGCCCCCTGGGGATGATCTTCCCCCATG
>JAITES010000021.1 GCA_031281925.1 Treponema sp.
TCTGTGCATCATCGTGTCCCGCATGGGTTTCCGTTCCGGCTACCGGCCGCGAAAGGAGCGAAAGAAGCAGTCATGATCAGGGTTGAAAATATCAGCGTAGTGTTTTCTCCGGGAACTCCAGACGAAAACCTTGCCTTAAGAAATATCAGTCTTACTGTCAAGAATGGAGACTTTATCACGATCATCGGTTCCAACGGCGCCGGGAAAAGTACACTCTACAACGCCATTGCGGGAACCATCATTCCCTTTCAGGGACGCATATTTCTGCGCACTGATAATACGGAAACCGACATAAGCCGTAAGCCTGAATTTATACGCGCCCGCTATATCGGAAGGATCTTTCAGAATCCGCTGCTGGGAACCGCGGGAAAGATGACGCTGGCGGACAACATGATGCTCTGCCACAGAAAAGGTTACAAGGGCCTGAAAATAAGCCTTAACAGACAGATGAAAGAAACTTTCCGGGAACAGCTTTCCTGTCTCGGCATGGGTCTTGAAGACAGGCTCAACGATAATGTGGAACTCTTCTCCGGAGGGCAGAGGCAGGCGCTTACCCTGCTCATGACGGTTATGTCGAAGCCCAGCCTCCTTCTTCTCGACGAACATACGGCGGCCCTTGATCCCCGGAATGCGGAGATCGTCATGAGTCTTACCAACCGTTTTGCAGCGGAGTACAGTCTTACGGTAATGATGATCACACACAACATGAACCATGCGCTGGAAGCGGGTAACAGGCTTCTCATGATGGACGGAGGGGAGATCATCCTTGACATTGACGCCGAAGAAAAGGCAAAGCTGAGCACCAAAGATATTGTCCAGCGTTTCAAGGATATTAGAAAACAGGAACTTGCCAACGACGAAATGCTTCTAAGCGGCAAGAATTAGAGCCTGTTTATACTGTAGATATTTTAAGAGGCGGCATGGTTTGCCGTATTAAAAAGTGAGGTTTTTATGAGTATGAAACAGCTGACGATTCTGACAAAGGCAAAGAGCAGATCCATTTCCGCAGAAAATTTTTCGGGAGAAAAAGGCAGGGGCGGCATGGCTCTTGAGGGAACCGGCAAGAAATGCGCGCGGGATCTGGGGCAGGGCTGGAAGGTCTCCCCTTCGGTGAACATTGCCCCGGGTGAAGTTTTTACCATGGCCGACATTGAAGGCCCGGGCGCCATTACCCATATATGGATGACCATTGCGGGAAACAAACGGCTTTCGATTTTGCGAATCTACTGGGACGAACAGGAGCATCCTTCGGTGGAAGTTCCCATCGGGGATTTCTTTGCCGCGGCGTATCCGGGCTATGCCCAGGTCAACAGTCTTGCTGTCTGCGTGAATCCTTACAGCGGTTTTAACTCCTACTGGGAGATGCCCTTCAAAAAACGCTGCAGGATCACCATGGAAAACCTCGACCCCAATCCCATGGTTCTCTACTATCAGCTTGACTATGAACTCCGTGAAGTCGCCGCCCCCTGCGCCTATTTCCATGCCTCATTCAGGCGGGTAAATCCCCTGCCCTGCGGAGAAGTCCACACGATTCTTGACGGTGTCGAAGGCTGGGGCAGCTATGCCGGTACCTATATCGCATGGGGAGTGCACAGCAACGGCTGGTGGGGCGAAGGGGAGATCAAGTTCTACATGGACGGCGATAAAGACTGGCCCACAATCTGCGGCACCGGGACGGAGGACTACTTCTGCGGTTCTTATGACTTCGATGTAGAGGGGCACTATGTTCCCTTCTCATCCCCCTACACGGGCATGCCCCAGGTGATCATTCCCGACGGCCTCTATAAATCCCAACAGCGTTTCGGTATGTACCGCTGGCATATCACGGATCCTGTCCGCTTTGAAAAAGATTTGAAGGTAACGATACAGGCCCTGGGCTGGTTCAGCGACGACAAAGCCGATGAGCGCCGCTACCTTCCGCTGAGGGATGACATTGCTTCTGTTGCCTATTGGTACCAGACCCTGCCCTCAAACCCCCTCAGGACCCTTCCCGGTCGGGATGATTTGACCATTAACTAGAGTCTGTCCATAAAGAAGGTGGGTGTCAAAATGAATTCCCGGGAACGAGTCCGTGCAGCCATGTCCTTCAATAAACCCGATAAAGTTCCGGTGCAGTATTACTACTGTCCCGTGGGGTATTACGAACATGGGGATAAGTTAAACGATCTCTACGCCACTCTGGAGGGGGATTTTGGACCCTTTACCAGGGTGGAGCCGCCGGTTTTGCCGGATTCCGATTTTAACCAGACCGGCGGCTATCATGCCTTTAGGCGGGATGAGTGGGGGGTTCTTTGGGAATTCCGGATCTTCGGCATTGCGGGTATCCCAAAGGAGTACCCCCTGGCGGACAGTGAAAAGATATCCTCATATACCGCCCCTCCGTCGCCGGAGGTTCCGGAGGATATTGGCGAGGCCAGGAAAAAGGCCCTGGCTGCCCGAAAGGATGACTACTATCATCTCCATGGCTGCGGTTCCCTCTTTGAACGGATGATCGCTCTGCGGCCCGAAGCGGATGTGTTATGCGATCTTGTTTCCGATGAGCCCTATATACACGAACTGGTGGATATAATTGCGAACCATGACGCCGCCCTGGTTAAAGAGGCGGTGGCATCGGGAGCCGATGGCCTCTCCTTTGGGGATGATTACGGCACCGAGCGGGATCTCATCATGAGTCCGTCCTTGTGGCGGGCCTTCTTTAAGCCCCGCTTAAAGGAACTTTTTAAACCCGCGGTAGAGGCGGGGCTGGACGTGTTTTTTCATTCCTGCGGCTATGTGTGGGAGCTGCTCCCCGATTTCGCGGAGATAGGGGTCACCTCAATCTGGCCCCAGATCCCGGCCTATGACATGAAAAAACTTGCGGACCGGTGCCGCGAATTGGGGCTTGCCCTGGCGGTTCATACGGACCGGGCCAGGACCATGACCTATGGTTCTCCCGCAGAGGTACGGGACCTGGTACTTCGGGAGTATGAAACCTTTAAGTTATACGATGGCGGCGGATGGTTTTATATTGAAGCGGACAATGGTTTCCCCTGGGCCAATTTGGAATCCCTGGTAAATACAATAAAGGAAATACGGTGAAACCATGGACAACATCATTCATCAATCCCTGGACGGAACCTGGAAGCTGGCGGTAATCCACCAGGCGGACTTTGTAAAAATGGAACTCCCCACAAGCTATGCCGCGGTGACGGCGGCGGGGGCCATTGACGGGACGGTGCCGGGGAACTTTGAAATAGACCTGGAAAAAGCGGGGAGGATACCCGATCCCTTCTTCGGAAAAAACATGCTGGATATGTTTAAATACGAGGACTGTCATGTCTTTTATGCCCGTAAGTTCAGCTATACCCCCCAGGCGGGGACAAGGCCTGAGTTTGTTTTTGAAGGCATCGACACCATCGCGGACATCTACCTCAACGGCACGTTCCTGGCCCATACGGACAACATGTACGTGGCTCATCGCATAGACGGTTCGGCCCTCAGGGACGGGGAGAATGAGATCGTGGTCCATATCTTCCCGGCCTGTATCGAGGCCCGGAAAAACCCGGTGTCCGCGGGCAATACCCATCTCAAGTACAACTACGAGTGCCTGCGCCTGCGGAAGTCGCCGGCCATGTTCGGCTGGGACATCACCCC
>JAITES010000075.1 GCA_031281925.1 Treponema sp.
AACGAGTATGTCTCCCTGGATGTGGAGATGGGTTTTATTGATTCCGAACTTGAACTCATCGAACTTGAAAAGGGCCTGCTTGCCCATATCTTTGAAGAAGTCGCGATCAAGAACGCCGCGGATCTGGAAGCCTGGGAAGCAGCGGTTCCCGACCCGGCTTCGGTCGGCGCTTCTCCTGTCGTTCCCTATGAACAGGCCCTTAAGATTGCCAATGAGGAAAACGCAAGGGGCAGGCGGCCTTCCGCAGGCGCTCGGCTTTTCGACATCAACCCCGAGGCCGAAAGGCTGATCTGCGACTGGTCACTGCGGGAACGCGGTTCGGCCCTGGTTTTTGTCAACGAATTCCCCCGGCGCTACCGGCCCTTCTACACCTATCCCAAAGATCTGGGAGACGGGCAGGCGGCTTCCACCATGAGTTTTGACGCGCTTTTCCGGGGCCTTGAGATCACCACGGGCGGACGCCGCCAGCATGACTACAATGCCTTCCTCGAAGCCCTTCCCAAATTCGGCCTCAAGGCCGAACACTTTGAAGGCTACCTGAACCTTCTGAAGTACGGCTGTCCCCCTCACGGCGGTTTTGCCGTCGGCTGCGAGAGGCTTACCCAGAAGATCCTCGGCCTTGCAAATGTGAAGGAAGCTTCCCTCTTCCCCCGTGACAGAAAACGTGTGGAACCCTGACTTTATTTGTAAATGAACCCGCTACCGGCTTTGCCCGCGAAAGATAAGTGTGCTGCTGTGCATGGCGGGGTATTCCCATATTTCAAAAATGTCTCCGTCAAAAACAATGCGTACATCTATCCCTTTCCCGTCGGGCCTTCCAAACGGCACAAGACAACGTTCAGCGATGTCCCGCTCCACGGCGCTGTTTAGAACGGGATTGGCGTACAGTGTGCAGTCAAGCTTTACCTTTTTCTCCTGCGGTGTTTTACCCTTGCGGGAATATATTGTTTTTGCGCTCTTGCGGGGATCGATAAAAAGTGAAAATGAGGCGGCTTCTCCGATGGAAAGATACCAGCCGAAATATCCCTGATCCGCTTCATCTTGTTTGAAAGTTAAAACGGCAGGTATCTGTTCAGCCGGGAGCAGAGGTAAAACGGGATTATAAAATGTTCCCTGTATTTTATGCGGCAGGCCGGCAATATCCCAGTAGGAAGTAATCGTTTCGGAGAACCAGCCGGGGACGGCGGCCGGCTCCCCTTTTTTTTCAAACTGTTTTGCCATGTCCTCAAACATAATAATTCTGGTTTCCAAAAGGCCGATGACTTTTTCGTCAATCCATATACGGGTATCCGAAGTTAGATCAATGAATGCCGAGTTGGTTAAAACAATTTCATCTCCGTAACTGGTCATTGTCCGCATTTTCGGCGTGTCAACATAGCGCAGCGGAGTATAGCGGACGGTATAATGAAACGGAATATAGATCATATCCAGCCCGATGGCGGAAATTTTATTTTTTTGCAGGACTGCGATTTTCTCTTTCAATTCCCGGCGGAATATTTTATTCATTTCAATTTTTTGGCACAGCTCTTCATACTGTTCATCGGAACCGATCTCAGAGGCGCCGAATGTCAGTTCCGGGGATTGGTAACGCTGCAGTTCCTCACAGTTTTCAATATACCAGGTGCGCCGGAATTCCGGTAAAAAAGTGGACAGAGTTCCGTCGGTCAAATACAAAACAGAATCCTTGTTGCCTTTGTCCCGCATAAAAATATAGCGTGTAGAGGCCTCCATGATATACTGAAAAAGAGCCCTGTCTTCCCCCCCAAATTTTTCACGAAGCCGGGCGGCAAATTCCCCGGAAAGGCCGGCAAATGCGTTTTCCGGGATTTCCAGCGTTACAAAAAACAATTTTGGAGGGCCTTTTCTTCCCGGCAGATAATCCCGTTTAAGATATGTCCACAGTTCCACCGGATGGAGTTTCAATACACATGTTTCATTGTACCGGGTAACACGAAGATCGCAGTCTCCTTCCAGAATATTAAAGTTTGGAATCTCATAAGTCCAGTTGTCCTCTCTCCTGTTGCCGTTCCACCAGTATCCGTCCATGCTCCTGTCAAGCGATTGTCCCGTCTCGCTTTCTGTGGCGTTTAATATCGCTTTTTCATGAAAATAAAGCGGCGCCGTTTTGAAGTCCCAGCTGCCGGCAAAAATCGCCTTTGTCCAGTACCCGGTTTGCCCATATTCATTGAAACCCGCCACCCGCAGTTCCCTTGCCTCGTTTCCCTGCCCGTTTTGCAGTATCGTAATATGGCGTGTAATTGCGGCTTTCCCGGAAAGGGGAATACGCGGCTGGACTCTCCAATCTTCGGAAGGGAGCCCCCACTCGGTCAGATTTGAAAGGTAATTGTTTCCCTTCAAACCGGATGTATAGGGTATATATGTATACTTGAAAAACATGGGGTCGCAGCCGACAATGTCAAAATCGGCGATACGGGTATACATACGGCCCTCTTCGTTAATTACAAACATGCTCGATCCGCTTGCGGAAAGGGCCGCCGCCCTGAATGTGCCGCGCTCGGGCCCGATAAAATTCCTGGAAAAGTCGCTCGGCAGTCCCGTATCGGAATAACAGATTTCCTGTCCGTCTTCCAGCAGTACATATGTTGTAGCGATTTCCTGTACGCCGTTGTGGTGCTGGTTTCCAAAGGGATCCTCGTAATACAATACATGCATATTCCGTTTACCCAATGCCCAGGATCTGTTTTTTGCAAGACGCATATCAATGTAAAGCTGTTCCTGTTCGGGCCAGCCCTGCCTGTCAATCCAGACATTTGAAGGACGTGAAATTCTGGTATCAAAACAGTAACGGTAAAATCCTCCCTCCGCCGAAAGTGCAGTCAGTTCATCCGCATCGGCGGATATTTCCGTAACGGCATCCGTTTTACGAAAGCCCGGTTTCGCATTACGGGGCACTCCTGTTTTTCCGAAGATAATCCACTCCTTCGGTTCAAGCGACGGGTCTATGCTTTTGTACCAGATACGCCCCTCATGAAGCAGATAGTAGTGATAGGTGTTAAATGTTTGGGTTCTGGTTTTGATATAGACAGCTTCCGGGAAATCGCCGTTTATATTCTCTTCGCTATACGTGCGGGGAAAGTCGCCCGGAATACCGGAAGAAACTGTTTTTGAGGATGTACAGGCGCCTATAAGGAATGACAGGGCAAAAATCACCGCAGAAAAGGCAGGCTGTTTCAGGAATCGAATGTGCATATCCCATCTTTAATAATAGGGTTTTTAAGGTGGTATGTCAACCGAAGCGCTCACTTCTTGTCGGAGCGCCCACTTCGACCCGGCTCCCCTCTATAGGGCAGGCGGCTTCAGGTACAGACTACCTATTCCCTTTTTGCGGAAAGTGCTATTCTGAAAGCGCTATCATGAATGTACCTTCATCAGAGCAGGACAGTCCCCAGCCTCAACAAATTCAGCCCATGATGGAAAAGTGGAACGGCAAGGCTCTTTTCCGCCTGATTTGGCCTCTTGTAATCGAACAGATCCTCGCCGTAACCATGGGAGCGGCGGACACGGTGATGATGAGTTCGGTCGGAGAATTTGCCGTTTCCGGGGTAAATATTGTCGATAACATCAATAATCTCCTTATTATAGCTTTTGGGGCGCTCTGCACCGGGGGCGCGGTGGTGGTGAGCCAGTATATAGGCAGGCAGGACAACAGGAACGCGTCCAGCGCCTCCAAACAGCTTCTCTATACGGCAGCGCTTATCTCTGTCGTCATCATGGCCGTGGGCCTCCTCCTGCGGGGGCCTCTTGTCAGGATCCTCTACGGCAGACTGGAAAACGATGTCTGGGAAGCATCCATGACCTATTTTTTTATAACGGCGCTTTCCTTTCCCGCCCTGGCTGTCTACAGTGCCAACGCGGCGCTTTTCCGGGCTGTGGGCAACAGCAAGATTACCATGCGCATTGCGCTTCTGGTGAATGTGCTCAATATCGGAGGCAATGCCTTCCTGATCTTTGTACTAAAGATGGGAGTTATGGGAGCCGCCTTATCCACGCTGATCTGCCGCAGCACCGCCGCGGTAATCACACTTATCCTGCTCATGAGGAATCACGGCAGACCCATTTCCCTTGAAGGCCTGCACAAGATTGTCTTTATACGACCCATGATTATAAGGATCCTCAATGTGGGAATTCCCAGCGGACTTGAAAGTTCCATGTTCCAGATAGGACGCCTTTTAACCCAGCGGATCTTTCCGGTCTTCGGCACCAGCGCCATTGCGGGGAATGCCATTGCCGGAGTTATCAACAGTTTTTCCTTCATGCCCGGCAGTGCCTACGGCATGGCCCTCCTCACCGTTGTCGGTCAGTGTGTGGGAGCCGGGGATTACGATGCCGCAAAGAAACAGACTTCCCGGATCATGAAACACATGTATCTTATCATGTTTGTCATTTCCGGCCTGATACTTATTTTTATGGAACCACTGATAAGCATATTTAGCCTCAGCGGCGCCGCCCACGATTACGCCGGGAGTTTTCTCCGTATTCACTGCATCTCCATGATAATCGGCTGGGGCATGAGTTTCGGCCTGCCCAACGCGCTGCGCGCCGCGGGAGACGCCCGCTATGTAATGTGGGTGGCTACCATCTCTATGTGGACCGTCCGGGTGAGCCTGGCTTATCTCCTTTCCTTTCCCCTGCATGTAGGCCCCCTGGGCGTCTGGATCGCAATGGGCTGCGACTTCATCAGCCGGGGGAGCTTCTACTGCATCCGCTGGGTCAGGGGCAGATGGATGAGCAAAAAGGTGATTTAGGCTCCCTTCCCCACACGGCTCAGGGCTACAAGTTCTGTGCCGACCGCGAACAGGAATACTGTCCATGAATAGAGCAGCCCCGCAGAAAAAGTGATGACGAAAAACAATGCCAATGCGAAGATCCAGATCGCCCCCGAAACGAGGCCGAACTTCCGCGCCGTATCGGGATTATTAAAGACCTCCATTTCCTGTTTTATCATTTCTTCCCGCCTGTGCCTCACCCAGGGTTTGCTGCGATCCTGTTCCCGCAGTACAAGAAAGGCCAGAAGCGCGGTTCCGGGAAGGGCGAAGGGGATCAGTACGGAAATGGCTTCCATGAGACCGCCTGTTGAAACAAGGGTGAGGGGAAACAGCAGAATGCCGAAACTGATAAGGGCCGCCGCAAGGGTGTAGAGGAGGGCGCGTTTTTTCTTCATGGGGTAGAGGGCCGCGCTTTCCTGGGTAAGGCCGAGGAAGGTAAAGCCCGCAACAGAAATGGTGATAAACACAAGGAGCACGCCGAAGACTCCGCTCAGGTTAATGTAGGAACCGATGTCCTGCGAGTTCATGCGTTCCGCAAAATAAACCACCCCCGCAATGACAATGCCGAAGGCGGCAAGCAGGCCGCAGGCCACATAGAGGAGTACCCGCGGTGTATTCATGTATGTTTTAATATCCATGTACGCTTCTTCAAATACTTCCCGTCTTTTTTTAAGGGCAAGTTCATCCGCCAGAGCCGATATGTCTCCCAGCTGCGAAACCGCCTTTTGATAGGCTTCCTCTTCGTTCATGTTTTTCTGCATGAAGTTTGCGATTTTTTCATCAAGATTGCTCAACAGCTCTTCCTTGAAGTCTTTGAGTTCGGCATTTTCTTCGTAGCCCGAAAACAGGGAATCTACATAGTCCCTGGTATGTGTCTTGGAATTATTCATTTTCTTTCCCCCAGTAATTCATTGAGAATTTTTTGCGTAAACTGCCAGTCCAGCATGTTTTGTTCGTACAGTTTTTTGCCTTTTTCGGTAATATGATAGTATTTCCGCCGGGCGCCCTGGGTTTCGTCCCCCCAGTAGGAATTGATGCAGCCTTCCTGTTCAAGCCGTTTGTAGCTTGAGTACAGGGTAGTTTCCTTGAGTTCAAATTTCTCCAGAGTCCGGCCTATTATCGTGTTGTAGATTTCAAAACCATAGGCGTCATGCTCCATGAGAATGCTCAGCACGATGGTATCGGTATGCCCCCGCAGGAGATCCGAAGATACTTTTGCTTCCATGTTTATCTCCATTCAGCCTAATCCATACGGATTTCAAAATTCCCCGATGAGACCCGGCTCTTGATAGTATACACAGGATTGGAACCGAAAGATTTTACAATGATACTGTTGGAACTCCCGAATCCTTCCAAATCGGAATCCCTAATCTTTATGTTGCCCGATTTAGATGCCGCATCAAGATTGTAGGAAGTGCCCTGGGGCAGAGTGAGTGTAATGTTTCCGCTGCGCACATCAAAGCTCTGGTTTCCCGAAAGTTCCGTCATTTTCAGTCTTATGTTTCCCGAAGTGACGCTGTAAGATCCTCTGCCGGCAATGCCGCCGATAGTCACGTCTCCGCTTTTCAGTTCCACCGTGCAGTCGCCCCTGGCATTGTCAATGTCCAGGTTGCCGCTTCTTACCGAAATGGAAATGTTTTCGCCTTCCAGGTTTTTCACGCGCATATTGCCGCTGCTTAGTTCCACCGTAGAGTCGCCTCTGAGATCGTCAATGTTCAGATTGCCGCTTTTTACCGAAATGGAAAGATTTGCGCCTTCCAGGTTTCTCATGCGGATATCGCCGCTTCTTAGCTCCACGTTGACGGTTCCCGCGGTGGCGATCCTGCTTTCGGCTTTTATGTTGCCCGAGGAGACCCGAAGATCAAAGTCGCCCCGGAAACTGGGAGGTATATAGATTTCCGACTTGGGTGTGCGGGCAAACCAGAAGAAAAAGGGCAGGCGCCTCTCCGCACGGCTTATCTTGAGTGCTCCGCCGGAAGACATCTCCATGACCGAGTAGTCGTCTTTTCTGTCCCGGAACATAAAGTCCCGTATAATGAGGTTTTCCCCGCTGCCTTCAACAAAGACCAGATCCCTGTCGCCGTAATCAATGACGATCCTGTTTATGTCCGTCAGGGGCCGGCTTTCCTCGTTGACCAGTTTCCGCCAGTCTTTGGAATAAAGGGCCGTACTGCCTGTAAAAACCAGAAGAATGCCCGTAAGCCTTATAAAAATTCTTGTCCGTTTGGTCATAATTTCTCCTATAAAACCGTTTCTGTCATATATATGTATATATCAAATTACTACGACTGTCAAGACAAAAATGCAAAATTCGTGAATTTTTTACCGATACTTGAATTTTTTTCCGCTTGCGGAAAATCTTCAGTCCATACATACTTAATGGTATAATTCAGCATAAAAGAGGAAGAATATGACATTTAATCCCCGGGAACTTTCCGATTTCGCCCGTTTCTACGGTTTTCATTACAATAACCTCAATCCGCTTTCCCTGGCCCATGATGTGCTTATTGATATGGAGCGGGGGCTCAAGGGCGAGCCTTCCAGCCTTCCCATGATTCCCTCATGGATACGGCCGGTAACCCGGATTCAGGCCGGGAAAACGGTGCTGGCCCTCGATGCGGGGGGGACGAATCTCCGGGCCAGCCTGGTTCACTTTGACGATCAGGACAAGGCTCTGGCGGAGGGGACGGTGAAGGCTCCCATGCCGGGTACCAGGGGCCAGGTGAATTCCGTACAGTTTTTTGACCAGATAGCGGCTCTTGCAGGCCCCCTGCTGGAAAAGGCCCCCAACATTGAAGGGATAGGGTTTACCTTCTCCTATCCCATGGAGATAACCAGAGAGGCGGACGGTATACTTTTAGCCTTCAGCAAGGAGGTGGACGCTCCTGAGCTGATAGGGAAGTCTGTGGGAGCGGGGCTCCGGGAAGCGCTGGGAAGGCGGGGCCTCAACTATAAGGGCCGCATCATCATGCTCAACGATACGGTGGCGACATTGCTTTCGGGTCTTGTAGAAATTCCTCCGGACGGGGAAGCGGAGAAAACCGAAAACAGGTACGGCATCGCGGGGGGGCCTGTGATCGGCTTTATCCTGGGAACGGGTTTTAACACCGCGTATCCGGAAAAGAGCATACCCAAAATCGGCTTTAGTTCGGAAGATCCCCAGATTGTCGTGTGCGAAACCGGTACCTTCAACTTCCGCTACCGGGGCCAGCTTGACCGGGAATACGACGCCACCACGAAGACCCCCAATGTTTATACACAGGAGAAGGCCACTTCCGGCGCGTACCTTGGGCCCCTCACCCTTCATATTCTGCAGCAGGCCGTGAAGGACAAGGTGATACAGTTCAAGCGTTCATCAGAATTCCTTGCCATGAATACCCTGCAGACCAGGGATCTCAACGAATTCATGCGCCATCCTTTGGCCGCCCGGGAGCCCCTGGGGAATCTCATCGGCCTTGACGAAAAGGAGGCCCTGGCCGCCGTGCAGTACCTTACTTCCATTGTTACCGAACGGGCCGGCATGCTTTCCGCCGCGGTGGTGGCCGCCCAGGTTGAACGGGTTGCCGCAAGCTATGAGCCATATACCCCGGTGCGCATTGCCGTGGAGGGCACCACCTACATGATCTATAAATACATGCGCCGCGCTCTGGAATCCTGGCTGCATTACATGCTCTATTCCGACAAGCCGAGGCCCTACGTCATCGCTCCTGTGGAACAGGCGAGTCTCTTCGGCGCCGCGGTAGCCGCGCTGAGCGAATAGTTTCAGATTTGGGGCTGTTTCAAAATTTAAGTTTTTGGAACACGCTTATTTTACTGATAGCTTATTGCTCCATAGTAAACGATGGTGTTTTCCTCTCCTCTGGCGCTCAGCATGGGGCCGTTGGAAGGAGCGGCGCATGTCGTTGCCTCAAGATCCTTCACAAGGCCGCTTTCCAGGAGGCTTGCGGCCAGAGCGCCCCCGCAGGAACTTACTTTTTTCCGGGAAAGGGCGGTTCCGAACTGCCAGGGATCCTTGTTGAGGAGAAGTTTCAGAGCCTCTTCCGCCTGGATGCGGGCCAGTGAGGGATCCGGATTAACCGATAAATTACAGGAAACTATACAAAGCGTGTTGTTCATGAGGGGGCCGAAAACCTTCCCCAGGGTATCTGCCAGAATCGAAATATACTCAGGTCCCAAACCTCCCAAAAGGATGGGTATGATAAGAGCCCGGGGGAAACAGTATTTAACCAGAGGGAGAAGCACCTCCAGAGAATGTTCCTTGAGATGGGGAATATCATCTACCACGAAGAAGGGTGAAAGGGCAGCCAGGTTGGCGGAATACAGATGATCCACCGCGAGGTTGCCCAGGGGTGTACTGAAATAATCCGATTCCGAAAGGAAGATCCCCTTCTCGGTTTCCCCGTGAATAGGCCCCAGCATCAGAACCCGTTCAACCCTGTCGGGGCCTTCCGTTCTGCCCGCCGCGGTGATAAAGGCCCCTGCCGCAATCATTCCGGAAATATCCCAGGAGCCGTGAGGCGCGATTATTGCCTTTGCCCTTCCGCCTTTACCCATTTCCAGACCATAGGCATGAAGCCGGGCCGCCACTTCCGCCGCATCATCCGGGTAAAAAAGGCTTGCAACTATCGGGAAGCGTGAACGCCTGGGAAGCACAGTATCTTTTGATGCCGCCTTCGGTAGTTTGTGCATACTACTACAATTTTAAGATCCGCCCTTCGCTCTTGCAAGAGATTTTACAAAAAAAACACCATGAATCGCATAAATACTCACTTTTCGACCCGGCACTGTTCCAGTTCCCCGAGCCTGGCCTCGTCGGTCTTTATATGGAGATTTTTTTCCTGAGTGGGGATCACCAGTCCCTTTGGCCCGCCCCTGGCCCGCCTCAGGTACTTTACCTGGGTATAGAAGAGGTCTCCCTCGCCGTTGTTCCGTCCCTTTGAATAGAAGAGCGCCAGATTTCCCGCATCGAGCAGTATGTCCAGGGGAACGGTCTTGCCGGATCTCTGTTTGATAAATACATAGGAACCGGGAAAATCCCTCACATGGAGCCAGAGATCGTTACCCTTCACATGACGGCGAAGGAGTTCATCGTTTTCCGCAGCATCCCTGCCTACAACGATCAGCCAGTCCCTGCGCCTGAAGGAGAGTCCCGGCCGCTTGCGATCCTGCTCCCGTGCGGCGGATGTCCTCACCCCTCCTGTTTTAAGGAACTTGTGGAGAGCAAAAGGATTCTCTTCTTCCATGAGACGGGACAGAGTCTGTTCAAGCCGGGCCTTTTCCTTTTCTCCCGTTTCAATTTCCCGGCGCAGGTCCTCAAGGCCGCTCTTCTGCCTGCGGTACTGTTCATAGTAAGCTTCCGCCTGGGCCGCCGCGGATTTTTTTGGGTCAAGCTTTAGCCGTATCTTTTCCCCGGTGTAGAAATTGTCCGCTTCCAGCCACTCGTCCCCGTTTTTAACCGCGGAAATATTGGCAAGGATAATGTCTCCTGAAATACGCAGGGTTTCTGCCGCGCTGAATTCCTTCTCTTTTTCCCGCAGCCGTTCCAGGGATGCGGCAAGCCGTCCTATGCTACCTTCAAAATTTCTGCGGGCCTGTTCACGCAGGGCTTCCAGGGAGAGGGCCCCTCCCTGCTCAGCATAGAAGCTGTCGATTTTTTCGTTGAAGGAACCTTCGCCCTCCAGTTCCCGGATGGCGTATTCCTGTTTGGCAGAGGTGGAATGTTCGGGGGTATAATGGCCGCCTGTAAGTTCTCCCCGTTTCGGAAGCCGCCGCATCGCGTCAAGGATCAGCCCATCTTCATCCGTGCAGATAAGGTTGGCCGCGTTCGACCAGAGCCGGGCGTAGAGTTTGTAGTGTTTTTCACCCTGCCTTACAGTAATACGGACGATGCGGTTGTCTCCCAGCTGCAGGGCCTCTTCTATCCGGCCGTTTACGATTCTGGAATTGAGGAATTCGGCAAAGCGGAGAGGCTTGTCGCTTTTCGGGAGGCTCCTGAACGTTTCATGAATCCTGCATGCCCCCGGCGAGAGCGAGACAAGGAGCATTCTGGCGCCTTCCTTTCCGTAGAGGCGGAAGGCCATGACATCGTAGGCGCTCTGTATCACCTTCTGGATCTGTGAACCGGGCAATTTCAATTCTTCGAGGATCAGGTTTATCTCTTTCCAGTTCAAGGACATACCGCATTGTATATCATAAT
>JAITES010000133.1 GCA_031281925.1 Treponema sp.
GGCCCGGCATGTGGGGAGCGTTTTCCAGGACATCGACGGGCAGATGGTGGCCTCCGTGGCGGAAGACGAAATTCTCTTCGGGCTGGAAAATTTCGGCGTCCCCCACAAGGATATTCCGGACCGTCTTGCGGAAGCCCTCTCCGCCGCGGGAATTGAAAATCTCCGCGACCGTTCCCTGAGTTCCCTTTCCGGGGGGCAGAAACAGAAGGTGGCGATAGCGGCAATCACCGCGCTGCGGCCTTCAATAATCGTGCTGGACGAGCCTACGGGGGAACTTGACCCGGCCTCTTCCCGGCGTGTTTTTGAATCCTTAAGGAAGCTCAACAGGGAACAGGGGATTACCATTATCATTGTCGAACAGAAGATCATGCTCCTCTGTGAATTTGCAAAACGTCTTGCCGTCATGGACAGGGGAAACCTTGTTCTGGAAGGCAGTGTAGCGGAAGTTCTGCAGGAAGGGGAACGGCTTGAGGAAGCCGGGGTCAACATTCCCCGTGTAAGCACTCTGGCGCGGCATCTCAGGACCAGAGGCATCTATTCGGGGCCTGTAGTTTCAAATCTGGACGAGGGGGAAAAAATGATACGCGGCATCCTCGCTCCCGGGGAGCGCTGAACATGCTGTATTTTGATAATGTCGGCTTCTCCTACGACAAGGGAGAGGGCGGAATCAGTACCGTGAGCGGTATAAGCTTCCGTCTTGAGAAGGGGGAATTTGCCGCGCTTATCGGGGAAAACGGCGCGGGGAAATCCACCCTGGCGCGGCTGTGTAACGGTCTTCTAAAACCGGACAGCGGCAGGGTTACTGTCGCGGGTATGGACACCCGGCATGTCAAAACCAGCCTTATTGCCCGGAAGCTGGGTTTCCTCTTCCAGAATCCCGACAGGCAGATCTGCTGCAACACCGTCAGGGAGGAAATTCTGTTCGGCCTTAATGCGATCATGGGCGACAATGAAGAAGGGGCCGCAAAAATCAGGGAGGAACGGCTCAATGAAACGCTGGAACTCTTTGGCCTTCCCGGTGACGGCGATCCTTTCAGCATGAGCCGCGGCGAACGGCAGCAGATAGCCCTCGCCTCGGTGCTGGCAATAAAACCGGAACTCCTGATCCTTGACGAGCCGACCACGGGTCTTGATTACCGGGAATGTATCAACATCATGGGTATCATTTCCCATCTGCACAGGGAAGGGACGACCATTCTCATGATCAGCCATGACATGGAACTGGTAGCCGACTACGCGGAGCGGGGCCTGGTACTAAGCGGCGGAAAACTCATCGGGGATCTGGGTGTAAAGGAACTCATGAAGAACAGGCCCCTTCTGGAAGCGGCATCCCTGCTGCCGGCACAGATACCCGCCCTGGCCATGGCCCTGGGAGAAGGTTTTGAAAATGTGTATACCGTTGATGAAATGACGGAGGCTGTACATGAGCGGCTTGCTTGACTATGTAAGCGGGAATTCCCTGCTCCACCGGCTTAACCCCCTCACAAAGCTGCTGCTGGCCTTCGGCCTGTGCGTCTCCTGTTTTCTCAGCATGAATCATCTTGTAATACTGGGGATCATCGGCTTTACGCTGATTCTTTCCGCATTGTCCGGTGTACTCCGCCGTTCGGTACGGATATTTGTATCGTTAATAAAACTGTCGATTGTGCTTTTTGTCGCGCAGATATTCTTTGTACGGGAAGGGGAGGTTCTTATCCGTTTCCCCTTTAACATCTATATTACGGATTCAGGCTTAAGTTTTTCGCTTCTCTTTGTCATGCGCCTCATAGCCGCCACCCAGCCCCTCGCACTTATGCTGTCGGTTACCAGGATAAGCGATATTTCCAATGTCCTTGTACGCTGCTGCCGCATCCCCTACAAGTATACCTTTGTGCTCACCACGGCCATGCGCTTTATCCCCATTTTTTCAAATGAAATGACGGGGATCATGGAGGCCCAGATCTCACGGGGTGTGGAATTCGACACAAAAAATTTCTTCAAAAAAATACGGCTGCTCCTCCCCCTCTGCGTCCCCCTCCTGATCTCCAGCGTACGGAAAATCGAAGGGGGCGCCATCTCCGCGGAACTGCGGGGCTTTAATCTCCGCGGCCGTCTTTCGGGAAGTAAAACATACCCCTTCGGTCCCATTGATGCGGTAATGCTGCTTCTCTGCGCGGGAATCGTGGCGGCGGCAGTAATTCTGTAATGTGTCTGCATTATAGAGAGCCCTAATTCACGGCCGCGGTTTTTTCCTTTTTTGTGTCGCCTGTGGGGAAGCGGCGGTTGCGGCTCCCGGCTGCGTCCACGAGGCCCGAAAGATCGCCGCCGCCCCGGAAACGCAGCACATTTACCATAAAGATGTTGAGCTTGTTCACGATGTTCGGGGGCAGAAGGTTCCCGTCTACCTCCACGGAGAGGATCGGGTAGTTCCGTTCCCGGGCCCAGGGGGTAAAGAGGCCTTCGATTACCCGGCCGATAAGGCAGGCAAAGGGGCTGATATTCACGATTCCCGAATAGCCGTGCTCCATGGCCGTGGCGGCGCCTCCGGTGGAAACGGCAATTTCACTGTTAAGTTCCAGGTTGACAAAGTTCCGCTGGGTATTCTCCATGATCTCGTGCATATCGTGGGGAGTTTCGGGAATAAGGCCCGTGGGATTGAGGATCTTAAGGACCTTCTTTTCGATGGAATGTTTCCACCACTCTTCAATTTCCAGCATCTTGAGATCCTTCCAGGGCTTTGAAAAGAGCCGTCTCCCCGGTTTTTCAAGACGAATAAGTTTCTTGTAGGAATACTCCCGCACAAAGTCCAGGTAGTGTATCCATTC
>JAITES010000185.1 GCA_031281925.1 Treponema sp.
TGCCGCCGCGGAAAAGCTGATGCAAAAAGGCGGCATGCGAAAGAACGCCCGGGGTGTTTGGGAATTCGCGGATGGGAAACCCTTCAAAATTACCGTTGTAGGCCAGACCGACAGTGAACCGAGTCAGAACCGTTTGGCGGCCATGGTGGTGGAATGTTGGAAAGAGTTCGGCATTGACGCATCATTGAATGTTTCTTCCGATTTCAGTCCCTATACCCGGCCCGGCGACTTCGATGTTTATCTCCAGTGGAACATCGAAACCTGGGGCGGTCACCCTGACCTTTCATACTTCCTTCCTTATTTTCATTCCAACCAGTATGTTCCGATTGGGGAACCCCAGTATGGAAGAAATGCGGGCCGCTGGAAGAGCCCTCAGACGGACAGAATCATAGATCAGATGATGCAGATCAATATGGACGATATTGATAAAAGCGTCGAGCTTGGCCAGCAGTGGCTCATGGTAGCGCTGGACGATATGTTCGAGATCCCGATCTGTTCATACAACGTTTTCACCGTTATGGACGAGTGGTATTGGACCGGTTATCCTGATATAAATAACCCCTATACCGATCCGGTTCCGAATTGGGCGAACTCACGGTATATGTACCTCAAACTTAAACCCACCGGGAAATAGCGGTAACCATCGATCATTTGGGCAGCGCGGACATCCGGTCTGCGCGGCCCAAGTCTTACAGCCTAAAGGACAGCGAGATGAAAAGGTTTTTATTGGGTTATGTGCTGCCGCGTATCGGGCAGTATATTATGGTCGTGTTTGTGGGGGTCACCGTTACCTTTATTATCCCGCGGCTGTCGCCTTCCGATCCGGTTCAGGGACAGATCGACAGAATGATGACAGCCGGCGCTCAGTATGACCAGAAAATGGTTGAGGATTTCAGAGCGAGTCTTTCGGCGCTTTACGGACTGGAAGGCTCAGGTTTTCAGCAATACCTGGATTTCTGGGGACGTATGTTCAGGGGAGATCTTGGCCGTTCGCTCTCGTCTTTTCCAACACCGGTCATTGACCTCATCAGAAATTCTATGCCATGGACTCTTGGGCTGCTTCTTACCGCCACGATCATTTCATGGATTGTGGGAAATCTATTGGGCGCTTTTTCGAGTTATTACCCCAAGAATAAAGTATTTGGCAGTTTTGATGTTTTGAGCCAGGCGATAAGGCCGGTTCCCTACTACATACTCGCTCTTCTTTTGGTGATGCTTTTTGCTTACGTCTGGCCGATTTTTCCAATTCGCGGCGCATACCCCATGGGCATGAGGCCGAACTGGTCATGGCGATTCGTCTTCATGGTCTTGTATCATTCTGTACTTCCCGCGTTCAGTCTTATATTGGGTGGAATAGGCGGCTGGTTTATCGGTATGAAATCTTTAACTTCAAATATTATTAGTGAAGATTATGTTGTGTACGCCGAAACCGCAGGTCTCAAGGATCGGAAAATCCTTTTTGGGTATGTGATGCGTAACGCCATGCTTCCTCAGATAACGGGCCTTGCCCTAAGCCTGGGCATGGTATTTAATGGCGCCCTCATTCTAGAAGTGATTTTCACCTATCCGGGCCTTGGGCTTCTGGCGTATCAGGCGATACTCGCCACCGATTATACCTTGATTCTGGGTATTTCCATTTTTTCGATAATCGGTATTGCCACCGCATCGTTGATCCTGGATTTGATATATCCGCTGTTTGACCCCCGTGTCAGGCATCAATAGGAGTAAGCCGATGTTAAAAGTATTGCGGGATCTTTTTAGGTTTGATATTCGATTTCGGGTAGCGTCTATTTTTCTGTTATTCATTCTTGCAATGATGATTCTTTCATGGCTTTCGCCTTACGACATGAGTAAGAGTTTTCAGGTTGGAATGGATCAGCCTCCTTCGCCTCAGCATCCCTTCGGTACGAATACACGAGGCCAGGATCTCTTTTTTTGGATGGCTTTTTCGGTGCGTAATTCATTATACCTTGGTGTTATTACCGCGCTTGTATCCCGCGTGATCGCTGTGATTGTCGGCCTTACCGCCGGTTATCGCGGAGGTTGGATAGATAATGTTCTCATGTCAATCAATGATAGTTTTGTCGTCTTGCCGGTACTACCCATCCTTATCCTTCTTAGTTTTCTTGTTCGGGAAAACATGAACATTACCATGCTTGCTGTGTTTCTTGGGCTTTTTGGCTGGCCCTGGGATGCGCGGTTAATCCGAAGCCAAGTGCTCAGTTTGAAAGAACGGGCTTTTACAAAAACGGCTGTTTACTCAGGTACCAGCTCTTTTAGAATCACTATGACCGAGCACCTTCCCTTTGTACTTCCCATTGTATTTGCCACGACAATCAACAACATGATTTGGTCCATCGGCATGGAAGTAACCCTCGGCGTGTTAGGATTGAGTAGCATTACGATACCAACACTTGGATCAACCATATACTGGGCAAACTCTCACCAGGCCATGATCGCCGGGGTATGGTGGTGGCTGGCGGCGCCTATTCTGGTATCAATAATTTTGTTCCTGGGGCTTTACTTGTTGTTCTCCAGCGTCAACGAGTATATCGATCCGCGAACCCGGCTGCGCCGGATGGGGGCTTAATCATGCCGTTCTTGCAGGTAAACAATCTAAAGGCCTATTACCGGACCGAGATGTACGGTATCTCCCGGATGGTTCGCGCCATTGACGATGTGTCCATGACTCTGGAACCCAACGAGATATATGGTGTTGCCGGAGAATCAAGCTGCGGAAAAACCACCCTGATAAAGGTTCTGTCGGGGACTATCAAACCTCCGCTTAAAGTTTATGAGGGAAGCGTAAACTACCGGTTCAAATACGGCAGTGTTGATATGGCATCGGTAAGCAACGAAGAACTGCAGAAGAATGTCCGCTGGAAGGAAATTTCCTACGTCATGCAGGGTTCCATGAGCGTACTCAACCCGGTGCGGAAGGTGATTAAAACTTTTGAAGACATTATTGGTACCCATGAGGGAATTAAAAACCGTAAGGAATTTCTGGAACGGATACAGGAACATGTGAAGAAGCTGGGGCTTCCCCCGGATGTGCTTAATTCCTATCCCCATGAACTTTCCGGCGGCATGAAGCAGCGGGTGGCAATCGCCCTGGCCACGGTTTTCCAGCCGAGTCTGATCATTGCCGATGAACCGACCACGGCCCTTGATGTCGTGGTACAGCGGGGGGTGCTGCAGCTTCTCAAGGAGATACAGGCTGAATCGAAAAACACCGTTCTTCTTGTAACCCACGACATGGCGGTGCATGCCAATGTGGCCGACAGGGTGGGAATCATGTATGCGGGCCGTCTTGTCGAAGAGGCTCAGGCGGAGATCATCTTTCAAAAACCTGAACATCCCTACACCCGGCATCTGATTAGTTCGCTTCCCGTAATCGGGGACAAATCGGGGAAGTCGAGTCTTGAGGGAACGCCGCCAAATCTGGCAAATCCGCCGGAAGGCTGCCGGTTCCATCCCCGCTGTCCTGTGGCGCGGGAATCCTGCAAGACCGAAGTTCCGCCCATGCGGGATTTGGGAGCCGGGCATCGCGCGGCATGTCATCTTTTACAGGGGGGAGCCCGATGAGCGATACTACGACAACAGCGGAACTGCTTAGGGTAAACCATGCAAGCCGGTATTTCCACACCGGGGGCCTTATTAACGGCACAAGGCTGATGGCGGTAAACGATGTAAGTTTTACGCTGGATAAAAATAAACCTGAAATCTTTACGATTGCCGGGGAATCGGGGAGCGGCAAAACTACTCTTGCCCGGCTTTTATTGCGTGATCTGGAACCATCCGGCGGGGAAGTCCTTTTTGAAGGTCAAAATGTCGCCGCCATTAAAAAAAGCGACGAATTCAAAGCCTTCATGAAGAAGGTGCAGCCGGTTTTCCAGAACCCCTTCGATACTTTTAATCCCCTGCGGAGGGTAGAGGAATACCTTATTGACACGGCGATTAACTTCGGGGCCGCGGCCGACAGAAAGTCTGCGCAGACTGTGGTTGACCGGGCCCTGCATCTTGTGGGGCTGTCCCTGGAGGAACTTTCCCGCCGCTACCCGCATGAACTTTCCGGGGGACAGATACAGCGGGTTTCCGTAGCCCGTTCCCTTATCTCCAGTCCCAGCCTTATCCTGGCGGATGAGCCTGTATCCATGGTGGATGCAAGCCTCCGTATGGCTATTGTCAACCTTTTCAAAAAACTAAAGGAAGAGGAAGGGATGAGTGTTATCTATATCACCCATGATCTCGCTACCGCTTACTACATCAGCGACCGTATCGCAGTAATGCTGCGGGGTTATGTGGTAGAGATGGGGCCTGTAGAAGCGGTGTTGGGGAATCCCCTGCATCCCTATACTCAGCTCCTCAAGGAATCGGTGCCTGCCCCCGATCCGGTTGATAAGGCGGCCTGGGCCAAACGGATAGGGCTTTCAACCCAGGAGGTCAAGGAGTACTCCAGGGTAGGATGTAAATTTGCGGCCCGCTGTCCCAGGGCCATGGATAAATGCCGCGGGGCAGACCCTCCCGATGTAGAGGCGGAAGGCAGAACAGTTAAATGTTATCTTTATGGAGGAGCATCATGAACAGAATCGCTGTCAATGCCTCAGGCGGCAGTGTAAAAATTAACCGTCATATCTACGGGCATTTTTCCGAGCATCTGGGCCGTTGTATCTACGGCGGATACTGGGTGGGGGAAGATTCACCGGTTCCCAATGTGCGGGGTATCCGCAAGGATGTTGTGGAGGCCCTGAAAAAAATCAGGATTCCCAACCTCCGCTGGCCGGGCGGCTGTTTTGCCGACGAGTACCACTGGAAAGACGGCATCGGCCCCCGTCCGGAGAGGCCCAGGATGATCAACACCCATTGGGGCGGGGTTACCGAAGACAACAGTTTTGGCACCCATGAATTTCTGGATCTCTGTGAGATGCTGTCGTCTCCGGGGGAATCCTGCGAGCCTTATATCTGCGGGAATGTTGGTTCCGGCACTGTGCAGGAACTCTCCCAGTGGGTGGAGTACTGCAACTTTGACGGAGTAAGCCCCATGGCGGACCTTCGCAAAAGGAACGGCAGGGCCGAACCCTGGAATGTAAAATTCTGGGGCATAGGCAACGAAAGCTGGGGCTGCGGCGGCAACATGACGCCGGAATTCTACGCGGACAATTACCGCCGCTATGCGGTGTATGTCCGCAGTTACGGCAAGCCCGTTTACAAGATCGCCTGCGGTCCCAATGACAGTAATTATAACTGGACAAAGGTGGTGATGGAAAAAACCTGCGGCGAACGCGGTAATCTTTTGGACGGACTTTCGCTCCATTACTATACCGTGCCCGGTGAATGGGCCCACAAGGGTTCGGCAACCGAATTCGGCGAGGACGAATGGCTTATCACCATGCGCAAGGCCTATGTTATGGAAGAACTGATACACAGGCACAGCGATATAATGGATACCTACGATCCGAAACGGAAGGTGGGACTCGTGGTGGATGAGTGGGGAACCTGGTTCGATGTGGAGCCGGGAACCAATCCCGGTTTCCTCTACCAGCAGTCGAGTCTCCGTGACGCGCTGGTGGCGGGGATTCACTTCAATATTTTCAATAACCATGCGGAAAGGGTGCAGATGGCCAACATCGCCCAGACGATCAATGTACTGCAGTCGGTTATTCTTACCGAAGGCGCAAAGATGCTGCTGACTCCCACATGGCATGTGTTTGATATGTACAAGGTGCATCAGGACGCGGTAAAGCTCCCCGTCCATGTGGAATCGGAGGATGTTCAGTTGGGCTTCGGCTCCATTCCCGCAGTCACCGCCTGCGCTTCTGTCGATGATGAGGAGAAGATCCATGTGTCTCTTACCAACATCGATCCGAAACTGGAAAAGGAAATAAAAATCGAAATCCGCGGCCCTTCCTTTAAATCGGTAAGCGGGCAGATTGTGGGTTCCGCAAACATGCAGGATCACAATACTTTTGAGAAGGCGGATACGGTAAGATGTTCTTCCTTTGAGGGGGCCCGGTGTGTAAAGGGCGGCGTAACGGTAAAGCTGCCTGCAAAGTCGGTGGTGACTCTGGAACTTGGATAGGGAAGACTGTCCGCATTGCGGACGCGGGGCGCTGCTGCCTTCCGCCGAAGAGGCCCTGCGTCTGGCGCATGAGGCGCCTGTCGCGGAGGGACTGCGGGCGGAGGAACATGTATATGAGCGGAGGCTTGCAGTCTGCTCCTCATGCGAGTGTCTGAGGGAAGGGATCCTTTGCGCCCACTGCGGCTGTTTTGTCCAGTTCCGGGCCCTGCCCCGTGTTTCGTACTGCCCCCACCCGGAAGGCGACAAATGGTTTGCGGCTTAATTTGGAACAAGCTCAATAAACAGGAGAAATAATATGAAAGCAACACTAACACTTCACAGGGA
>JAITES010000201.1 GCA_031281925.1 Treponema sp.
TGCCCCTTCCACAACGAAAAGACCCCCTCATTCACCGTAGATCCTGAGCGGAAGATGTACCACTGTTTCGGCTGCGGCCAGGGGGGCGGGATAATCAATTTTGTCATGGAAATGGACAAGCTCTCCTTCCCCGAGGCGGTGGAAACCCTGGCCCGGCGTATGGGGATCGAAATAATCCGGGAAAACGGGGACTTTGAACAAAAGGCCCCTGAAGAAGAGGGCAAAAAAGAGGAATTGGCGGAACTTTTTCGCCGGGTTTCCGTTACTTTTCATTATTTTTTGATGGAAAGAGATGAAGGGAGCCTGGCAAAACAGTATATTATATCCAGGGGAATTAATCAGGACATGATTGAACGTTTCAGACTGGGGTATGCCCCGGCTGACCGGAGCTGGCTTTTTAATTTCCTGTCGAAAAAAGGTTACTCCCCCCAGTTCCTCGCCGGCACGGGGCTTTTTTCGGAACGTTACCCCCAATCGAGTTTTTTCTCCCATCGGCTCATGTTCCCCATTGCCGATCGCCAGGGCAGGACTGTGGCCTTTGGGGGCAGGATCCTCGAAGGGGAGGGGCCCAAATACCTCAACTCCCGGGAATCGGAACTGTACAAAAAGGGGCAAACCCTCTTCGCCATCGATCTGGCCCTTCCGGAGATACGGAAAACCCGGGAAGTGTACCTGGCCGAAGGTTACATGGACGTAATAGCCCTCCACCAGGCGGGGATACCCAACGCCGTGGCGCCCCTGGGAACCGCTTTTACCGACGAACAGGCAAAACTCCTCCGCCGCTGGGCGGAAAAAGCCTGCCTGGTCTTCGATTCCGACCAGGCGGGACAAAACGCGGCGGTCAAAGGCATCCTCACCTGCCGGCGGAACGGCCTTTCCTGCGCGGTAGTGGTTCCCGGCGAAGGGGGAGGGGAGGGGGAATTTAAAGATCCGGCGGATATTTTGCGTTATCAGGGGCCGGAGGCATTGCAAAACCGGATGAAATGTTTTATAATTGACTTTAATTATCTTATTTCCCGGAGCAGATCTCTGTACGATATTTCAGCGGCGGAGGGGAAGGCGAAAGCGGTGGCTTTTTTGTTTCCCTATTTTGACACCCTGGATTCGGATGTGTCACGGGATTCCTGTATCGGTGCTGTCGCGGCCGCCTTTGGGGCGGATAGAACGGCAATCTTGAACGATTACAACCGGAGGCGTAGCGGGGAAGAGGCAAGTCCCCAGGTAGTCCGGGTAGAAAGACCGGTACGGGCAAACGATGAGTTATACCTGTTGAGTATCGTGCTGGTCAATTTTCGCCTCTACCCGAATTTCCGTAAAGTTGTCTCGATAGACGAGATAGAAGATCCCGCTGCCAAAGAACTCTTCATTGCCATGGAAGAGTCCTATATCAATGAGGAAGGGGGGGTTGATGATCTTATGGCCCGGATACCTTCGCCAGCCTTGCGGCAGTATGTGGCGGAGAAGGGGACATCAAAGGAATTTTTGAATGATCCGGAGCAGCTTGTTAAAGACGGAATAAAGAGAATCCGGCAAAAAAAGCTTAAACGCCGGCTCTCCGAAATTGTCGCGGAATTGCACAACCTGGAAAGCCGGGGGGAAGTTGCACCCGGAGGAATTCGGACGGATTCCCGAATCGAGGAGTTGCTTGTTGAAAAAATGCATATTGATACCGAATTGCGCCGATTGTAAGGAACACAAGAAATGATGGATTTGCAAATTACCGAAACGATTCAGCTTACCGAAACCATTCACGTGGGCGAACCGGTCCAGGCCCTCAGGGACGTCCAAAATCCCCGGCCTGGCGATCCGTCTCAGGAACTGCCTGCCGCGGCCCAGGAAGAACTGTCAATTGATCCGGCGGTAATAAAGTTAATCAAATACGCCAAAGTAAAGAAGGCCCTCTCCTACGAAGAGCTTTCCGACTACCTGCCTGAACATATCACCAATACCGACAGGATTGAGCAGGTCTTGGCGTTGCTGGAAAAAAACAATATTCAACTTATCGAGGAAGAAAGCGCCGGGGAAGAGGATAGCGAACCCGAGACACGCAAAACCAAGGAAACCGAAAAGAAACGCCTGGTATACAACGATAAAGAATCCTCGGTGGACGACCCGATAAGGATGTACCTTCGGGAAATCGGCAGGGAAAATTTGCTTACCGCGGAACAGGAAGTGGAACTTTCCAAGCAGATGGAAGACGGGGAAAATATCATAAAGGGGGTGATAAAAAAGTCCGGAATGATCATCCCCGAATTTTACCATATCGCCCAGAAGGCCTTTTCCAAGAAGGATCTGCGGGAACTCAACCTTTCCAAAAAAGAGATAACCGAACACATGACCGAGCGCCGCCGGCTCAATCAATTTTACAAGGAAACCTTACGGATAATCCTGGGAGATCTCAAGAACTACATTGATATTAAGCGGCGGCTCATTTCCCGGGGGGGAAATTTTTTTGAGGACAGGGAACTGGCGGATCTTAGGAACCGGATCATGGAAATTGTCAACAACGCGGAAATGCATCCGGAAGAAATCGCCGGTTTTTCCGAGAAATTTATCCAGGCCGCAAAAAAGATAAAGCGTTACAAGAAAGAACAGGAACGGATCGAGAAGCACCTGCGGGTGGCTTCCCTCAAGGAACTGCGAACTTTGGGCCGTTTTCTCACCATTAAGGAGGAACGGGAGCGGCTGGAAGCGGAACTGAGCCTCTCTTCCGACGAGATAAAAGAGAAGATCCGGCTTATCCAGGTAACGGAAAAGAAACTCCACCAGATGGAGGCGGAATTCGAGGAGCCCATCGAAAACATCAACCAGATGGCCAAAGAGATAAGCCGGGGCCGGAACATGATGAAGAACGCCAAAGACCGGCTCATCAAGGCGAATCTCCGGCTGGTGGTCTCCATCGCGAAAAAGTACACCAACCGGGGGCTCCATTTCTTCGACCTGGTACAGGAGGGGAATATCGGCCTCATCAAGGCGGTGGAGAAATTCGAGTACCAAAAGGGCTTCAAATTTTCTACCTACGCTACTTGGTGGATCAGGCAGGCTATAACCCGGTCTATCTCCGACCAGGCCCGGACCATCCGGGTACCGGTACACATGATCGAGCAGATCAACAAGGTGGTTAGGGAAAGCCGGCAACTCATGCAGGTTCTGGGCAGGGAACCCACGGACGAGGAAATAGCCGAGCGCTTGGGCTGGACCGCCCAGCGGGTCAAGTCGGTTAAAAACGTGGCCCGGGAGCCCATCAGTCTGGAAACTCCCATCGGGGAGGAGGAAGATTCCCTTTTGGGGGACTTTATTGAGGACAAGGATGTGGAGAACCCCGCCAGCCAGACCGCCTTTACCCTGCTTCAGGAACAGCTTTCCGGGGTACTTGCCACCCTGCCGGCCAGGGAGCAGGAGGTGTTGAAGATGCGTTTTGGCCTGGATGATGGCTACTCCCTCACTTTGGAAGAGGTGGGACTCTACTTCAACGTTACCAGGGAGCGGATCCGCCAGATAGAAGCCAAGGCCTTAAGGCGGCTACGGCACCCCAAGCGGAGCCGGAAACTCAAGGATTATCTGGATCATTAAAAAAATCCCTAGGGTTTTTTATCTGATTTGTTTTTATAAGGGAGCGGTAAATGGCGATGGATGAAGTGTTTGGTAAATTGAGGACCTTGCAGGATATACTTTCAGAAAAAATAAGCCTGGAGCATGATATCCAGGAGATCCCCAAAATACTCGTGACCCAGGAGGAACTCCTCTCCCGGCTCAAGCGATCCTTTATCGAAAAAAACCAGGAATACGAAAAGGCGAAAAACGCGGAAAGCGAATTCAGGGCTCTTCTTTCCAACGCGGAAGTGATGCGGGAAGACGCCGAAAAAAACATGGATGTTATCAGTACCCAGCGGGAATACGAGGCCCTGGACAAGGAGATACGGGATTCAACCGAAAAGGAGCAACAGTACCGCAAGGACCTTCAGCGGGAGGAGCGGCTCATCTCGGATCTGGATGAACAGATGAAGCAGACCCAGGCTCTTATTGAACAGCAGGAAGCCGAACTTGCCGAACGCCGGGCGGGAATTGAGGCTGAGATCGCCGAAAAAAGGGCAAAGATAGACAGTCTGATTGTCCAGGAAAAAGAACTTACCCCGGATATGGACTCAGAGGTTTTGTTTAAGTTTGAGCGGATCATCCGGAACAAAATGGGCCGGGGTATTGTGGCCATCAAAGGCGGGGTATGTATGGGCTGCCACATGATTTTACCCGCCCAGTTTGCCAATTCGGTCCGTTTGGGTGAAGAGATTGTGTTCTGCCCCTACTGTTCCCGGATCCTCTTTTACGAGGAGTCCGATGAGGAGGAAGATTTCTTCAATGCCGAGGATGCGGGAAGCCTTTCCGATCTGGACGATATTGAAGAGGAGGAATACGAAGAGGACGAGGAGGAAGAAGAAAAAGTCAATATAGACTATGAAGAGTGAGTAACCAACGATGAACCAGGCTGCCGCGGGAGACCGTAAGAAAGCCCGTTTATCCGGGCATACGGCCTTCCCGAGGAAAGTCCGGGCTCCGCAGGGCATGATGCCGGGTAACTCCCGGGCGGAGGGTATGAATCTTCCGGCTTAAGGCCGGCGGATATTTATTGGCCTTCCGACAGATAGCGCAACAGAAAGGATACCGCCACCCAAGAGGTAAAAGGCTTGGCTTTTTGCGTTTGGGGGGTAAGGGTGAAATGGCGGGGTAAGAGCCCGCCTCGGCGGCGGCAACGCCGCCGGAACGATTCCGGTTCAGCCGGAAAACGGCAAGCCTCATCAGGAGCAAAATCAAGCGGCGCGAAGGGAGTTTCGGCTCCTTTGCCGGCGGCCCGCCGGTCAAGCGCGGGTAGATTGCGGGGTCAGTCCCAAAGGTCATCCGTAAGGTTCGGCCTAAGACAGATGGTGGCCAGGGCCGCCTCCGGCGGCCATACAGAACCCGGCTCATGGTTCATCGTTTTTTATATGCAACAGATCTCTGGATAGAATATAATTGACTTAATAATAAAATTGGTATTTAATCAGAGTCCAGTAATGGTTGGGGATCGCAATTATTCCGGTTATAGTTCACGTATGCGCCAGGCTAAGACC
>JAITES010000275.1 GCA_031281925.1 Treponema sp.
ATCTGCGTAATCCGCGGACCCTTTTATTTCTCTCTTCTACTTATTCTTTGCGGTAAAAAAAATCCTTTAAAAATTCCTTAGGTCAAGTTTAGGTATGAGGTTTTTACTGACTGCGGTCATTGGACGCCTGGCATTAAATTTAGATACTGTACCCAATGTTTTAGGCTGTGTATTATTTTACCCAAAACCGGTAGAAACAGCCTGCAGGCAGTGCCTCCGGCAACCCGGAAGCCGCCATTTATTTCAGGTATTGGCAAGTTCCTGGTCATTCTCGACTATCGCCTGCATTTCACGGACAATGGCGCTCAAAGCGGCAAGCCGTAGCGCCATATTCTCCTTTTTTGTGGCGGGACGGAACGCCCCCCGCTCCATGGCGTCATCTACCGCTTGTACTTCTTTCTCGACATCTATTTCGTCATAGTTCATTTTACTCCTCCGATAAAAGATAGTAATACTTTTTTTCAATCGCATGGCATGAATGACCGCTAAACGGTTCCGTTCAGTTTCTTCCAGAGCGATAATTTCCAAGGCAATCCCCCGATGATCAAAACCAACGATGAGCCGTTTAAGCGGCGGGTTTTCACAGATTCAAGAGGGATTGCCGTAGAAAAAATCCGTGTAATCCACGGACCCTTTTATTTCAGTTTACCGATCAGCCTTTCCCGCCTCTTCTCAAGACCAGGATGCGGATCTTCTGCGCCTTCCCTCATCGCAATAAGCGCTTCGGTATACTCAAGCGCCTTTGCGTAATCCCTGTTTTTCCACTCGGCGTCCATTGCCAGATACAGCAGAGCCTTTGCGGAACCCCTGCTTCCCGCCTCGTAAAGCAGTTTTTCTGCGGTTTGGCACAATTCACTAAAGCCGCTTTCGCCCTGAGCCAAAGGCTTGTGTACGCGTAAAAACCTCCTCCAGCGGAGGGCAAGGGCCTCAGGATCAAAACGGTAGCGTTCCATGCCGGAAAGGGGATCGGCCGCAATATCCGCAAGAGCGGTAAAAAGCCGGGCCAGGCCCGCGATATCCTTTATGTTGTGATCGCAGATACCCGTGAGAGAGTGAATTTTACCTGTTTTAAGAAAATCAAACCATATATCGGGAGCCTCCGCGCCGCCGGTGTCGCCGCTCCTGTCAAGGCCGAGGATCTCCGTCTCTATGACCGACTGGGAACAGTTGGGTAGTATGTTTTTCCAAAGCCTCCGCGCTGGGTGGAGCAGATCCGCCTGGAAGATTGCAGGAGGACGCATCCCGTTCATAAGGCAGCGCGTCCTGAGGAGGGGCACGTCGAAGGTTTTACCGTTATAGGTAACAATGATAAGGTTCGTGTCCTCAGGAACGAGTGTTTCAAGCACTCTTTCAAGAAAAGAGCTTTCCCCCGGATAATCCAGCAGAAGAAACTGATCCACCCTCATCTGTAATAGAGATGTAAACCTTCCCATGGCCGCCAGAAACGCTACCGTTCCGGCGCCTCCGGAAAGGCCCGTGGTTTCAAGATCGAAAAAACAGTATTCCCCCGCCTCAGGAAGTCTTCCTGTTGAGCTTTGATGACGGAAAAGATCCGGAACAAGGATGGAAAGGGCAGGCGGAAAAACTTCCGGCAGGATTCCTGCAATATCGACAGTAACGCTGCGTTTAAGGGTTTGAAAGCCCGCCTCCTGCCATTCGGGGCCGGCTTCCGCGGGGACGCCGGGCTGCGGTTTTTCGGGCCGGGAAACGGGGGAAGAAGGCCTTCCCTCCCCTGCGCCGCTTTGCCTGATCCGCCGGAGCCGCTCCTGCAGCCGTCCTTCCTTCATTCCCGGCCTTTCCCGGTCAGGGCCTGCAGGAATACTGTCGCGGCCGCCTTGTTCCCGCCGGGCCCCACGCAGGAAGGGCAGCCGGTTTTACAGGGACAGCGGGAGAGTGCCTCCCGGGCGGAACGGAACAGGTCCTCGATCCTGCCGGAAAGCGCCTCCGAAAGGCCGGTGCCGCCGGGGTATTTGTCGTAGATGTAAAGCGCGGGGACTGTGAAATGGGGATCCCGCACCCGTTCCGCAAGACCAAGATCCCTTGAATCGCAGAGAAGGTACACAGGAGCGATGTTTTTTATGAGTGTACCCGCCCCGGAAAGAGCGGCCCCGGCGGCATCTTCATCCATGGAGGCAAGGGCCGCGCCCCCAGTGGTTTCAGGCCCAAAGCGGAGAATAAGAGAGCGGGTTTGCATCTCCTCTTCTGGAAGATCTATATCCCCGTAGCCTATATTCTCGTGTGTATGAAAGCGGATCTTCTTGAATTTTGCAACCTGGGAACGGACAAGCACATCTGTCAAAGTACCCTTTGCCGCGGTGTTTCCGGCAGGGGCGGAAAGAGGCTCCTGCCCCGTTCCAAATTCGAATTGTTCGTCTTCCGACAGCACCTTGATATCGGTTTTAACAAGACCGTCGGTAAAGTAGTTTACATCCGCTTCGCGGACAATACATTTTCTGTTGGCAATGTCGAGGCTCTCCACCAGGTACTGCCTACCCCGGTGGATGTACACCGCGTTGGGGAAGATAAGTTCCTTTGCGCTGGGCCTGTCCATTTCGCCGATGACAGCGTTTCTGCCTTTGGTGGCATCGACAATTACCACATTGTCCGTGGTTGCCGAACGCAGGCTTATGCCCTCCGCGGGGAAAGATCTGTCGGCCCAGTGCCAGCGATTGGCTGTATGCCGGACAATGCCCTCCTCCTCCAGAAACGAAAGAACTTCCGCGGCCCCCTTTCCAAAAGGCCCAGGCATGGCTGACATGCCAGGCATGTCTGGCATGCCAGGAGCGCGGGCATCTTTTTCCGGATTTCCCTCTTCATCTTCATCATTAAACGGCAGCTCAAAACAGGCGCATTTGACATGGTCGGTCAGAATATAGGGATTATCGGGATCTATGCGGCCTTCCTCGGCGGCCTTGCGGAAGAACCAGTCCGGGTCTTCCATGATAAACTGATCCAGGGGAGCGGAAGAGGCCACGAACACGGATACGGAAGTTCCTCCCCGGCGGCCTGAGCGGCCGGACTGCTGCCAGAAACTGTTGAAGGAGCCGGGAAAACCGGCGACCACCGAGGCATCCAGCCCGCCGATGTCTATACCCAATTCCAGGGCATTGGTGCTCACCACCCCCTGAATGCTGCCGTCCCGGAGCCCTTTTTCAATTTCCCGCCTTTCATTGGGGAGAAGCCCTCCCCGGTAGGCCTCCACCCGGATTCTCCGGTTATCGGTAAAGATGTTTTCCAGATCCTCGTTTACGTAGGAAGCGGCAACTTCTGTACGTACCCTGGAATGGGCGAAGAGAATCGTCTTGATTCCGCCCTTGAGCAGGGCAAGCATCCATCTCCGGCTTTCACTGACAACGGAGCGGCGTATTCCCTGAACGGCATCCACCAGCGGCGGATTGTAAAGTACCACCCGTTTTTCGCCGCGGGGAGCGCCGTTATTGTCAACCAGTTCCACCTCTTCTCCGGTGAGGGCTTCGGCAAGCTCCCTGGGATTGGCGATGGTGGCGGAACAGAGGATAAACTGCGGCCGGGAACCGTAGAAGGCGGCGATGCGTTTCAGCCGGCGGATCACATTGGCCACATGGCTTCCCAGAACCCCCCGGTACGCGTGAGCCTCATCGATCACCACATACTTAAGACCGGAAAAAAATTTGATCCATTTGGGATGATTGGGAAGGATCCCCGCGTGGAGCATATCGGGATTGGAGATGATGATGCGGCCTGTGTCCCGTGCGGCGATTCGCAGAGAATCGGGCGTATCGCCATCGTAGGTAGCCACCCTGAGATTGAGGTCGCCACCCACAATTTCGTTCAATTCAGACTGCTGATCCTGGGAGAGGGCCTTGGTGGGAAAAAGATAGAGACAGCGGGCCTTTTCATCCTCAAGGAGGGCTTGAAGGGAAGGCAGGTTGTAGCAGAGCGTCTTTCCCGATGCGGTGGGAGTTACTACAACTACATGCCTTCCCGCATGCGCCGCTTCCCACACCTCCGCCTGGTGGGTGTAGATCTTCTCTATGCCCCGTTTCCGCAAATTTCCGGCGATACGCGGATCAAGCCCCCGCGGAAAAGGCACATAGCGGCCTTCCTGGGCCTCTATAAGACGGTTTTCCACGATATGGGGAGCAAATTCAGGACTTTCCAGTATGGCTTTGAGTGCTGCGCCGCTATCCATGCACATTAAAAGATTATAGTACAATTTCAGCAAAATAACTATCGACATAAAAGCTACTTAGACTTATACTGGAGATGCTTACATTCAAAAGTTGGGCGGTTTCAGGAGGAGGCGCTTTATGTCCGAAGTGTTATCCATTATTTTGGGTGGCGGAAAAGGCACTCGTCTATTCCCCCTGACTCAGGCGCGGGCCAAACCCGCGGTTCCTTTCGGCGGCAAATTCAGGTTGATAGATATTCCTCTTTCCAACTGTATTAACGCCAACCTCAAACAGATCTACATCCTTACACAGTTCAATTCGGCTTCCCTTCATCTACACATTGCCCAGACCTATGTATTCGACTACTTTACCGACGGCTTTGTAGAGATGCTGGCCGCCGAACAGACCTTTGAACATTCAGGCTGGTACGAGGGAACCGCCGATGCGGTGCGCAAAAATTTCATCCATTTCCGTACACAGAACCCTTCATACTACCTTATCCTCTCAGGAGATCAGCTCTACCGGATGGATCTGAAAGATCTGCTGCAGAAACACAAGGATTCGGGGGCCGCCATCACCATCGCGTGCACCACGGTGAACCGGGAAAATGCCAGCCAGCTGGGCATCCTCAAGGTGGATAAACACAACCGGATCACCGAATTTATGGAAAAACCGGGAGCCGTAAAAGATATTTCAGATTATAAAATCCCCCAGGAATTGAAGGGGAAAAACAACGGGGAAGACGGCTACCTGGCCTCCATGGGGATCTATATTTTCAATGCGGCCAGCATGGAAGAGTGCCTTGCCAACGAGCTTACCGACTTCGGCAAGGAGATCATCCCCCAGGCGATCAACAAACTCAAGGTAAACGCATATATATTTAACGGCTACTGGGAAGACATCGGAACCATCAAAAATTTCTACGAAGCGAATCTGGAGCTGACGAGCCTCCGTCCCGCCTTCGATGTCTACGACGAAAACGCCCCTATCTACACCCACATGCGCAACCTGCCTCCCTCAAAGATGAACTTCTCCAACATGAATCAGTCCATCGCGGCGGAAGGCTGCATTATTACCAACGCCGCCATCACCAATTCCATTGTCGGAGTCAGAACGATCATTGAATCGGGAGCCAGCCTCAACGGTGTAGTCTGCATGGGTGCGGACTTCTACGAGTCGGAGACCCAGAAACAGAGGAATGCCGAAGGCATGCAGCCCAACGTAGGCATAGGCAGGGGCGCCATCGTAAAGGGAGCCATCGTTGACAAGAATGCCCGTATCGGCGAAGGCTGCCGCATCGGGGTGGACAACGTAAACCGGAATGACGGCAACTACGAAAACTACTACATCGTTGACGGAATCATTGTCATTCCCAAGAACGCCGTGCTGTACCCCGGAACGGTGATATAGCAAGAACTAAAAGCCTGAATTTTGAAAATGGATCTGTTCCAAAACTTCGCCTGATTTCCGGGCAATTCCATTACAGGTTTTTGCCGCCTGCAACTTCGTTGCGGAGGAGTTTTTCTTCGCATACAATGCGCATCTTCGATCTTCGAATGGAAGCGACAAACACAGACCCCTGAGGCCGCTCCTTTTGCAGAAGCAGGTTTGAGATATGATCTTCCAGTTCCTTCTGAACCATGCGGCGCATGGGCCTTCCGCCGAATTTGGGATCCCAGCCTTTTTCAACAAGGTACTTCCGGGCCTGGGGCAGCACTTTAAGACTGTAACCCTGATCGCAAAGTCTCTGTTCCAGTTCGGCAAGCTGAAGATTGAGGACCTCCCCAATTTCTTTTTGGCTGAGTGGACGGAAAACCAGCGTATCGTCAATTCTGTTGAGGAACTCAGGATTGAAGAGCCGCTTCAGTTCAGAAACGGCCGCCTCCTCTATCTCCTTTATATCCATGAGCCCGGAAGCCGCCCCAAAGCCGAGTCGGGAATCCCTGGAGATCTCCCTTACCCCCGCGTTACTGGTCATGATGATCACGGTATTTCTAAAGCTGACGCTGTGATTGAGATTGTCCTTGAGTTCGCCTTCCTCCAGCACCGCAAGGAGCAGGTTGAATACATCATGGTGGGCTTTTTCAATCTCGTCGAAGAGGATCACCCGGTAGGGGTTACGCCGGATCTGCTCCGTGAGGGTTCCTCCCTCTTCATAGCCGATGTAACCGGGGGGCGCTCCCACCAGGCGGGAAGCGTTATGCTTCTCCATAAAGTCCGCCATGTCGATGCGTACCAAGGCTTCTTCTGTACCAAAAAGGTAGCGGGCAAGTTCCTTGGCAAGAAGTGTCTTGCCCACTCCGGTGGGCCCCAGAAAGATAAAAGATCCCAGAGGCCGTTTTGGGGAAGAGATCCCCGCTCGGGAACGCCGTATCGCCTGCGCGATACGACTCACCGCCTCATCCTGACCGATAAGGTTCCTGTGCAGTTCCTCTTCCATGTTGAGAAGCCGCCGGGACTGTTCTTCTTCAATGTGTTCAAGAGGAATGCCCGTAGCCTCCGCCACCACGCGCCGGATATCCGGTTCTTCCACCATAACAGGAGATTCACTGCCGGCCCGTTCCCAGGCTGTGCGGAACGCTTCCAGCCTGTTCCGCAGTTCCCGGATCTTGTCCCGCAGGTCCGCCGCTTTCTCATAGTCCTGGGAGTTGACAAGCCTGTCCTTTGTCTCGGTAACGCTCTCTATTTCCGCCGTAAGAACGGCAATGTCCGGGGGATCGCTTCTCTTTTCCAGCTTCCGCATGGCGCCGGCCTCATCAAGCATGTCGATGGCCTTGTCGGGCATGTAGCGGTTCTGAAGGTAACGGGCGGCAAGGTTTACCGCCGCGGCAAGGGCATCGTCGGTATAGCGCACCCGGTGGTGATCCTCATACTTTTTCTGCAGGCCTTTGAGAATCTCCAGCGTATCTTCCAGTCCCGGTTCTTCCACAAGAATGGGCTGAAAACGCCGTTCCAGGGCCGCGTCTTTTTCGAAATACTTGCGGTACTCCGCCAGAGTTGTAGCGCCGATACAGTGAATCTCCCCCCGCGAAAGGCCGGGCTTGAGCATGTTGGAAGCGTCTATGGTACCTTCGGCGCTGCCTGCCCCGATAATCGTATGGATCTCATCAAGGAAGAGAATGACATTCCCCGCCTGGACGATTTCCCGGATAATCTTCCTCATCCTCTCTTCAAATTCTCCGCGGTACTTGGTGCCTGCCACGATGGCGCCCATATCAAGAGCAAGGATACGGCGGCCTGCAAGCAGTTCTCCCGCTGTTTCGGAAACAAGAATCCGGGCAATGCCCTCTACAATGGCGGTTTTCCCCACACCCGGCTCCCCAACAAGGATGGGATTATTCTTTGTCCGGCGGGCCAGTATCCGCAGGGCCCGGTTGATTTCCTTCTTTCTGCCCACCACCGGATCGAGCTTTCCCGCACGGGCCATGGCGGTAAGATCCCGTGAAAATTCATCCAGAGTGGGGGTAAGAACCGGATAGGAAGCGGGTTTTACCCGTGACCAGGAACTCTTATGCTCAGCTTCATGCCTGAAGTACCAGGGCTGATACACTTCGGCGCCCGCGTATTCGGCCCGTTGATTACGGTTATGCGGAGACTGGATTACAAGGCGGAGCATGTTAAGATCCACCGAATGTTGACCCAGATAGAGCTGCGCCGGGGAGTTGTTTTCCTGAATTGCCGCATAGAGAAGATGCTCGGTTCCCAGATACTCATTCCCCGAATTGCGGGCCTCCCGTGCGGCGGTATCCAGCAACAGTTTAGTCCGCTTTGCGGGAGGCACATCCGGGGAAAGCAGGACTGTGCCAAGCCGGGGAATGCTTAGTTCAAGAGCCTGCCTGAATTTTTCAAGATCTATCTTGAGGAAACTTAAAGCTTTACAGGCGGTTCCAACCTTGTCCCGCAGAATCGCAACAATAATATGTTCCGGAAGCAGTTCGGCGGAACTGAAACGCCGTGCCTCTTCCTGTGCACTGACAGCAAGAATGCGTTGTACCCGTTGAGAAAAACCTCTAAACAATGGTCTCCTCCTTTTATACTATACTTTCATTTATTAAAGAGGACAACATCGCCGGGAGCAATTCCCGCCCGGCCGAACCAGCCCCGGGGAACTTCCAGCGCATAACGGCAGGGATAGCCGGAACGTATCGTGGAAAGGTCTTCCGCTTCCATGTCATGGATCTCCACGATCCTGCCGTCGGAGGCAATAAAGGCTATGGACAGGGGAATAAAGGTATTCTTCATCCAGAAGGAGAGAATCTCGTCCTCCTCAAAAATAAAGAGCATGCCCTTGCCGTCATCCAGAGAACGGCGGTACATGAGGCCCCTTGAGCGTTCCGCGTCGGTTTCGGCCTTTTCGACAGAGACAGATACCCTTGTTTGATCCGCCCTTTTTATTTCCAGTTCCAGGAGTGAAGAGCGGGCACTGCATGAAAGGGAAAGAAACAGAAGGAGAAGCGATGCCTGTAAAAAGACGGCATTTCTAAAAGTCATCCAGAAATTCCCGGCGGAGTTCCAGTTCCACGGCTCCCGAAAGTTTTGATTCTTCAATTATACTATTAAAAATCTTCTTGTCGATATACTTGACCGTAAGAGGCCGTTCAATGGACACGCGGGTATCTTCGTTTTCCCAGACCGCCTCATGGGGATTCAGGGAAACAGGCTCCCCGTATTTTTTTACAAACGTAGTATAAATCGAATAGTGATCGACAAGGGCCGTATTCATCATATAGCCCATGATAAAGAGGGAGTCTTCGCGGAGCTGGAAAAAAGCCCGGCGCACAAAAGAACGGCCCGTGGTCTCCACAAGGTTTTCCGTTTTGGAGGGCAGGTAAGACACGTCCCTGTCCCCGCGGAAATCAAAGAGTCCGTTCTTTTCAAGGACAGCCTTGAGATCGCCAAGATTCATCCCCAGCCCAATCCCGTGAAAGCTGCGGGGAAGCCCTCCCCCGGATTCAGCTTCCGTCCCGGCTTCTTCCGCCGCGGCCGCAACGCCCTCCGGGGAGACCCCGGCCTCCTGTGCCCCGCAAAAGCCGGAAAAACCGGCAAAAATCAGTAAACCCAGCACAACACCCTTCAGCCTCAATCCTTCACCCTCCGCGATCAAGCTTCCACTCTGTATATAATTATCGGCACGGCTCCGCTGTTTTCCATGCGTAAGCCGCCGAAACACCCCCTTGAGAATACCTGACAGCTCATGGCCTGAAGGACTTTACCAAACAGCTATTCTTATAAACTTGTCCCAAAAATTCATAAAAACTACAAAATCTGAAACCGCCTTTATCTTAACTTTATATGGAGATAATTAAGGTGATACGCCTTTCGGAGGAGTATTTATGAAAATAAAATACCGTCTGTCTATCATTGTTATTTCGATTTTGATCGCCATTGTGGCGGCCATATCCATTATTCTGCTGAGCCGTGCGTCTTCTCTCCAGATGGCCGTGGCCAGGACATCCCAGGAACGGCTCGCCGCGGAACAGGCCCGGGTCATTCAGATGCACTATGAGGCATACTTCCGGGCCGCCTATACCCTTGCGGACGCCCTGTCGGACTTTGACAAGACCGATGTGGGCAGGCAGCGCGACCGCTTTGAGCAGCTCATGGAATCGATTTTACAATCCGAAGAGCCGCTGGTCGGCATCTTCGTGGTCTTCAAGCCCAATACCATCGACCCTGGCATGGACAGTTCCTTTGCCGGGCAGATCGGCAATACAGAAACCGGCCAGTGGGCTAACTGGTATACCCGGCAATCCGGGGAGATAGAACACCGCACCCTTGAGCACGTGGACCAGATAATGGAGGAATTTGCCGGGCCCTCTGTCGATAAGGATATAATGTACGAACCGACCCCTC
>JAITES010000013.1 GCA_031281925.1 Treponema sp.
ATGGGAGCCATTGCCAACGGTTCCGCAGACCGCTACCAGATGAGCAAGGACGAGGAACCCGTGCCCGAAGGCATTGAAGGCAGGGTACCCTACAAGGGCGAACTGAAGAGTTTTATGAATCAGCTTGTTTCGGGGCTGCGCAAAGGCATGGGCTACTGCGGAACGCATAACATCGAAGAGATGAAAAAATACCGCAGATTCTGCAGAATCACTGCCGCAGGTCTCCGGGAAAGCCATGCCCACGATGTTACCATTACTCAGGAAGCGCCGAATTATTCCAGAAGCTAACTTGAAAACAGGATCGAACATGAAATGAAGTTTCATGCCGAATTTGGCATACTTTCTATTGACATACCCTATATGAACCTCTATATAATTCATTTAAGGAATATTGGAAACCTGGTTTCCTTCCAAATTTAACGGAAAAAAGCAAGGAGTAAAAGATGAGAAAAAAGATTGTTGTTTTTGTGGTATTGATTGCAATTTTGGTTTCGGCGGCCTTTGCCGGAGGCAAGAAGGAAGCTGCCGGAACTGCGGAGAAGTCTTTCTCCGTCGCTCTGCTTATCCCCTACCTGGGGGATCAGAGTTTTTTTGATCTGGCGGCCGCGGGCATCGATCTGGTAAATAAAAACGTTCCCGGTGTCAGGACAAGAATTATTGAGATCGGAACCGATGATTCCAAATGGGAGTCCTATTTCTTTGATGCGGCGGAGCAGGGTTATGACGTGATCCTCAGCTGTAACTGGCAGATCGCTCCCCACCTCAATGCGGCGGCAAAACAGTATCCCAATCAGAAATTCATCAATTTTGATATTGAAACTTCTCCGGAGCTGCCTAATGTCTATTCCATGTTCTATGCGACCAACGAGATCGGTTACCTCTGCGGGATTGTTGCTGCGGCAACTACTACCTCAAAGATGCCTCTTGCAAACCCCCAGCCCCTCGTAGGCTTTATCGGCGGCATGGATATTCCCGGAATCAACGATTTTATGGTGGGGTATGTTGAAGGCGCCCGCGCGGTGAATCCCGGCATCAAGGTTGCCGTCTCCTATGTGGGAGGTTTCCAGGATGTGGCAACCGCCAAAGAGATTGCGCTCAACCAGTACAAGGCCGGCTGTGACGTGATCTTTGCCTGCGCCGGCAATGCGGGGAACGGTGTTATTGATGCCGCCAAGGAACTCAATCAGTATGTTATCGGAGTTGACAGCGATCAGGCCATGCTCTTCAAAACCAGCGATCCTGCGAAGTCCAGCAAGATCATCACATCGGGTTACAAGACTATTGATCAGACGATCCTTCAGGCGGTTCAAAAAGCCAAGGACGGGAATCTTTCGTGGGGTGAGCACGTAAAGTACACCTACAAGGATGCCGGGGTGGGAATCGCAAAAAATGAATTTTATGAAAGCGCCCTGACCTCCGAGGCAAAGGCTGCTGTTAAAGCTCAGGAAGACAGGCTCAAGGCGGGGTCGGTAAAGATCCCTACTGCTTTTGAAATGGATGCGGCGGCGGTCAGCGCCTTCCGGGATGCGGTAAAACCCTGAGGCAGGGAAATCCATGGATCCTTCCGGGCCGCTGCTGGAACTGAAAAATATTACCAAGGTTTATGACAATGGTGTTGTTGCCAACAGAAACATTGCCATGGGTTTCCGCAGGGGGGAGATCCACGCCATAGTCGGCGAAAACGGGGCCGGTAAGACAACGCTGATGAACATCCTTTTCGGCCTCATTCAGCCGACGACAGGCTCCATACTTTTTGAGGGGAAGGAACAGCGTTTCTCTTCCCCTTCGGATTCAACCGGTATCGGCATCGGCATGGTGCATCAACACTTCATGCTGGTGCCTTCTTTTACAGTTTTTGAAAACATCAGCCTGGGATGTGAAGAAACCCGTTTCGGTTTTCTTTCGGAACAGAAGGGCAGAAAACGGGCAAAGGAACTCTGCGAACGCTATAACTTCGATCTTCCCCTGGACACTCCCGTAAGCAGCCTCGGCGTCGGGGTCAAACAAAAGGTTGAAATTCTCAAGCTCCTCTACAAGGGAGCGACGATACTCATTCTGGATGAGCCCACCGCGGTGCTTACTCCCCAGGAAACGGATCAGCTTTTCAGCCGGCTCAAGGACTTCAGGGAGCAGGGCAATACGATCATTTTTATTTCCCACAAGCTCAGGGAAGTGAAGGAGATAAGTGACAGAATCACTGTCATCCGCCGCGGGGAGAGTCTGGGAACTCTTGATACCGCCTCCGTAAGCGTTGAAGACGTGTCGGAAATGATGATTGGACGGAAGGTTGAGTATGAATACAGCGGCATAAAGCAGGATGTTTCCCGTGCGGGGCCCTGTGTGGAGGTAAAGAATCTCTCCCTTTCCGTGGAAGGGGTAAAGAGGCTTAAGGATATTTCCTTTATGATACATGCGGGGGAGATCCTTGGAGTTGTCGGAGTTGAAGGGAACGGTCAGACAGAACTGGTAGAAGTCCTTTTCGGCTACGAAAAGCCGGGAAGGGGAACCATGACGGTTAAGGGTGTAAGCCTCGGAGAAAAGAGCATCAAGAAGATACGCAAAAACGCAAAGACGGCCTACATACCGGAAGACAGGATGCGTCAGGGGATTGCCGGCAGGGCTACCGTTGCCGAAAACCTCATCTCAAGTTACTATGACCGGCCTTCTCTCAATAAATTTTTTATGATGGACTGGAAGGCTGTCAGAAAAACATGCAATGATCTTGTCGGACAGTTTTCCATTGTGTGCCAGAGTATTGATTCCCCGCTGTATTCTCTCTCCGGGGGGAACATTCAAAAGGTGGTGGTCGCCAGAGAGGCCCATGCGGACCCGGATTTTCTCATTGCCGAACAGCCGACCAGGGGAGTCGATATTGGTTCCGCCAATGCAATACACAAGATCCTTATCGGCCTGCGGAATTCCGGCAAGGCAATACTGCTCTTTAGCGCGGATCTTGGAGAGGCTCTGGCGATGAGCGACCGGCTCATGGTCATGTATTCCGGCGAGATTGCGGCCGTATTCGATAATCC
>JAITES010000101.1 GCA_031281925.1 Treponema sp.
TCAAATTCAGCCTTCCAGCCTTCGCGGATCTTCTTCCATTCGGCGGCCCTGGTCTTAAAATATTCGACAGCCTCGGGTGCGATATAAAAATCACCTTCAATGCCCAGGCCTTTTTTGGCAGCGGCCAGCTCTTCCGCTCCCAGGGGAGACCCGTGAATGTCGGCAGTGTTCTGCTTTGTCGGGGCTCCCTTTCCGATAACGGACTTGAGGATGATAAGGCTGGGTTTTGTACTTTCGGCCTTGGCCCGGGACACGAGTTTTGCAATTCCCTCAAAGTCATACATGGAGCCCGAAAGCACCTGCCAGCCGTAGGCTTCGTAACGTTTGGCCGTATCTTCGGTAAAGGCAATATCCGTGCTGCCGTCGATGGTAATTTTGTTGGAATCGTAGAAGACAATGAGCTTGCCCAGCCCGTAGTGGCCCGCAAAAGAAGAGGCTTCGGCGGAGACGCCTTCCATAAGACAGCCGTCCCCGACAAGGGCATAGGTATAGTGATTCACGAGCGTATGGGCAGGAGTGTTGAAGCGTGCCGCCAGCATGGTTTCCGCCACCGCCATACCCACCGCCATGGCAATACCCTGTCCCAGGGGGCCTGATGTAGCCTCGATACCCCCGGCAAGACCGTACTCAGGATGCCCTGCGGCCCGTGAACCCACCTGCCGGAAATTTTTTATCTCATCCAGACTCATGTCCCTGTAGCCCGAAAGATGGAGCAGGGAATAGAGGAACATGGAACCATGGCCTGCCGAAAGGACAAAACGATCCCTGTCGGCCCACGCAGGATCGGAAGGATCGTGCCGGAGCAGTTCTCCGTAGAGGATGGCTCCCAGTTCAGCGGCCCCCAGACAGAGACCGGGATGGCCCGAATTGGCCTTCTGAATGGCGTCCATGGAAAGCGCCCTTACCGAAAGGGCGATTTTTTCAAGCGCTGCAATATTCATCATTGTACTCCTGTTAAAGATTTTTCTACATCAAGCTCAGATTTCCTGCCATTTTAATTCAGCCTCCCGGATGGCGGCAATGATCTCCTCCCGGGCGGCATGACGTTCCAAAAGCCAGTAAAACTTCTCTTCCTGACAGAGAAAATTGACGTGCGACAGCGTCTGAAGGTGGTTCTTTGCCGAAGAGGATATGATAAGGATAATCGTATGGACAGGTTTTCCGTCCGGCGCCTTCCAATTGATGCTGTTTTTAAGAAAAGCGATGGCCACGCAGCGTTTTTCTTCATCATCAATCAGGGGATTGCGGGGATGAGGCAGGGCAATTCCCCTGCCTATACCGGTTGACATCAGGGCTTCCCGTTCCAGAATCGCCTCAATAAGGCGCTTTTTATGTTCTATAAGACGGGAGGGAATACAATCCAGCAGATTGGAGAGAACTTCCGTTATGGTTTCTCCGGGAAGCGCATAATGGATCCCCCCCTGTTCTACCAGATATGAGAGACTGTTTCCCTTTGGATTTTCATATTTTTCTATCATCTTTGTCGATTATACCAGTTTTATGGGCTTTGAACTATCCTGACGGAGCTGCCGGTTCAGCGTAAGTTCCGAAAGCCTGCGGTTACAGGCCGGAATATCAAAAAATTCAGGGTCAAAATTTTCCCCCAGAAGGCTGCGGGCCTGACGCAGTTCCTGTTCGCCGCCGCTTTCCAGGGAATAGAGAAGTTTTTTATAGCGTACCGGGCCTTCAATCTGTTCGGGAGGGGCGGCCCATTCACCGGCCTTGCAGACGATGCTCCCATCGGAAACCGCGGCATCATAAGGGAAAAAAATTATCTTGACGATCCAGTTGAGGCCGTATTCAAAGAGCAGCTCGGTAGAACCTTCGTCAATAAGCTCCTCAATTCTTACATGCTTATCGATGAAGCGCAGGGGAATATTGCCGCCCTTTTCGATGACGCATCTCCAGCCAAGGGTATTCTTCCAGTTCAGCGCCGCCTGCACAATCAGGTGAAGTTCCTCCAGGCAGAGACTTGCCGGAGCCAGCACCCGACGCCACACTTCAGTCCCCCCGATGCTGATCTGAACACTTTTCCAGGCGCCGTGCCGGGACGATTCAGGCTTTACCAGGGAGAAATTGTTATGCCTATAGACATCGAGATCCTCATCGATCATCTCTTTGATGTCTTCATAGGTTTCGATCATGTTATCCAGGGAGTTATCGATGGCTTCAAGTTCCGGCTGGGGAGGCGCTTCATCGGTATCCAGATCTTCCAGAAGCCCTGCCGCATGAGCCTGAATTTGGGAAAGTATGATGAAGGTATGCCTGGGCAGCCATTCGGCGCCGATTTCCGTGTTAAGTTTGGCGGACAACTCAATAACCGCGCTATGCAGTTCGCAAACCCGCTGCCGGATAGCGCCCATGGTCTGATCCTTGAAACAGGAGTAGCTTTCCCGGAGTTCCTCCATCACATCCACAATATAGAAGGCAATCGCATTCCACTCCATTTCTTCCAGATGAATGATCGGGGGAATGACACGTTCCACGATGCGGCTAATATCATCTTCCCCCCGGAAAAGAGCGTCCCGGATAAAAGAATTGAGCACATACATGGAAACGGGGATCTTTTTCCTGATCAAGAGATCCTCTATGGGAGTCCTTTCCGGAGGAATTTGGCTGAGGTCCAGACTCTTGCTGTCGGGGATCTCCTTGCCGGCATACCAGAAACGGGTTTCGATCCCATAGGCCACCGTATCAATCCGTTCGGTTTTTTCGTAAAGAAATTCTTCCAGCGACAATGCGGGAAGCTCCCGCATACGCTTTTGTCCATACCAGTAGGCATAGGCAATCTGCTCATAGGTGGTGGCGCCGGGGCCAAGTCTGGCAAAAGATTCGTGAAAACCCCGTTCCGCCTCGAGGCGCCAGGATTCAAGATCGGCCTCATCCCACTGATCCTTGCCTGTTTTTTCCAGTTCAAAACGCCCCTGTTTCCAGTCGAGAGTCTTGACTATGAACCTGTCCCCGGGCACAAAGGCGCTTTCCCGGTAGATATTCCTCATATCCAGGGTGCGAATGGAAACTTCAGGCGGCTCCTCAAAGGGATCGGCATTGTAAGCCTCTTCGTTTTCGGTATTGTCGCGGGCCACGTACTGGGGGGCGTACTCTTCGCCGAAGATGCAGTAAAAGGGATAGAAATCCTCAGGCGGCCCCTCCGAAGTGGTAAAAGGGACAGATTCCCCCTTCCAAAAGAAGCTGTATTCATGAGGATAGAGCTCCATATTGGCAAAGGGAATACAGCGGTGGCCGGGTATAAGGATGCCGTTGAGCAGTTCGGAACGGGTGGGAGAGATTACAAAAGGGATCCCCTCAAAAAAACCCTTCCAGGAGGCCCAGTGATCCTGGTCAATTTTGAATGCGGCCCTGCGGGAGTCCAGGTATAAGGCGATTTCCTCCTTTAGCCGGAAATTCCGTTTGTTCCCGATACCGCGAAGTTCCTTAAAAATATCTTCCAGACTGAAGGCTTGGCTTGATTTATCGAGAAAATCGTAAAGAGCTTCTTCCTGATCAAATGTCATCATTTTCAATATGCCTTGAAAATGACCATAATGCAAGATCTGCGGGGTTGAATCATATATGTGTCAAAATGACACTTCAAATGGACTAAATTTCCTTACTGTGTCATTTTGAAACAAAGTCTTATGGCACGAAGATCATTATGTCACAAAAGGCAAGTTTTTTGCTTTCGAACGCTGCAATTTTGCCTTCTGTAACTCCTTGTATTATAAGGAATTACGTGAATTTCAGTTCTTACCGTTATTTCTTTGAATACTTGGCATGATTATTGCTTAATTATAGATGTTGTTAGGGAACGGGAAACCGGAGGCCGAAAGGCTCCGGAGGAAAGCTGGCTCGTTGGGCGGCTTCCGATCCGCAGTATCCCTACCGGACACAGATGAGGAGACATGGTATGAAAGCAGTAAGCATGTATCGCCCTTTAAATCTTTCAAATGCCCTGAGCGACTTTGATCGCTACATGGAGTCCTTCTTCGGGGACACCCCGCTGATGGGAAGGAATTTTACCCACCTGCCCGCAATGGATATACGGGAGAAGGATGATTGCTACATTCTGGAAATGGATCTTCCCGGTTATGACGAGAAGGACATTCAGATCAACGTGGACGGCGGAACGCTCACCATCGAAAGCAAGCTGGAGGAAGAAAACACCAGGGATGCGAACGATGAGAAGAAAGCCAAAAAGGAAGGCGTCTACCTTCTTCGGGAACGGCAGGTGGTTTCTTTTTCCCGCTCTTTCAAACTTCCCGAGAATGCCGATTCCGCCAGCATTTCCGCAAGCTTCAAAAACGGCGTTCTTGGCCTTAACATGAAGAAGAAAGCGCAGGCCCAGAAGCGGTTGATCCAGATCAACAAGTAAAAACAAAAAACTGTTTCGTTAAGCAGAAGCCCTGTACCGGAAACGGCGCAGGGCTTTTTTCTTTTATCGCCTAAGGTTCCGGCTGTTGGCGAAGTTTTGCAGGGCGGATAAGCAAACCGTAGGTTTGTAGCTCTGCCAAAATGTGGGTGGAGTGGAGCGTGAGAGGCGTAGCCGACCTAGCGGAACGGAACCCTGAGCCACCTACAAGCGGCGAAGCATATACAGACCTGCCGTATTTTCTGCTACCATGACCAAATCGCTTTCCGCTATGGATGGCGGAAAGCGATACTCACTATAACAGTGTGAAAAACTTAACCTCATATTCAAGTGTTTGTTTTTCTCCTGTCTTGTCCACGAGTCCACCAACTTCGACTTTGAACGTTTTTCCAGATAAAAACGGCCCCAAATCATCAGGCCGGAAAATAATACAAAAAGGCCAACCAAAACCGGTTTTCTCAATGTTAAAGTATTTTCCGTTTTTGTTTTTGTCG
>JAITES010000115.1 GCA_031281925.1 Treponema sp.
AGGCGGTATTTCGGTAAAATCCCTGGGGAATCTTTTGAACGCGGCAGGAATCGGCGGCAAAATTGAAAAACATTACCTCAAGTTTCCCGACAGCCCTGCAGGACTTACCGCGTGGAGCGCACGGGCTGACGCGCTCTGGGCCCGGGCAGGCAGCATGGCGGACATGGCTGAAAAAGACCTGAATTAAGCAGCCGCTGTTTATTGACAAAGTTCCGTTGCCCCTGCTCCTTCTGGTGCGTATGCGGAAGCCCCTGCCCTTCACGCGGAAATTTTAAAAGCCTCTTCGGTCAGGCAGCTTAAAATCAGAAAAAACTCACATGTTTTAATAGTAACTTTAAGAAAAACTCCTCCGGAAGTTTTAGTCTCAGGAATGACGATATTTAAAAATTTTTTTTGGGGGCAGGAATTTTCCTGCCCCCCGTTTTAATAGCAGAGCGGCGCCGTAAGCGACAAACACCGAAATAAGCCGATCCACTATATTGATCGGCAGCCGTGCGAGGATCTCTGCCGTTACGAGATTCAGGCCCTGCCTTAAAAGCCCGAGTTTGAAATATGTCTCGGGGGACAACGTTATGGGCACATGGATGACGGTCTCAATAAAAACGGCGATAAGTCCTCCCAGAACACTTATCAAAGCGCACATGGCAAGACAAAACAGAAGCAGCATAACAAAACGGTCCAGCAGAGTAGGTTCCTCTCCCTGAACAGATGCGGCGCCGTCATCCCATAAATTGAACGAGCCGCATTCCCGGGGGAAAAGCCGGATAAAGATCCATGTAAGGCAGGCGCTGGCGAGGCTGCAGATACCGAAGAGGAAGTAAGCCCAGGAATTATTCCAGGGAAATTCAAAGCAAATAGTAGAGATGATGGCCGTAAAAAAACCGGCCCAAATACCTCCCGAAAGGGTAACGCTGATGGTGAATACCGTATCCAGAAAAAGACCGGTTCCCAAAAATCTTGAGAAACCTCTCAGGGCATAATTTGCAGCACAACCGGCCACACAGAGCAAAATTCCGGAAAAGAACCGCTTCATCACGGAAAATAATACACCATTTTTTCTATCCATGATACTGTAACAGCATGATGTTGAATTCGGGCCGTCCAAAACTTTTTCTTTTGATGCTGCTTCTCTATATGATACCGGCCTTTCTCCATGGATCGGAAGATACCATGAACAAGCTCATGGAATACTGGCTGGACGTGGAAGAGAATCTCCATCGGGCCGCAAGTTCGAAGGCCGCAGGAAATTACAATGACGAAATAAAAGAAAAACTCCTTGTCAGCATCAGGGAATTCCGCCTTATAGCAGACACTTACACTGCCTCTCCGCTTTACTGGCAATATGAAGCGGCAAAACTAATATCCCCTGCCGCCAAAGAAAACATGGAAAAATATATTGATAAATGTATGGCAGCGGTTTCATCGGATATGATAGAAGAGGCAGGCATAGAAGCGGCCAGCATCCGCGCGGGGCTGCTCGAATGGCGGCGGATGAATTCCGAACTTCAGGATGCCCTTTTCAACCGCTTCTTCTATGTATTCTGCCTTTTTGTCCTAATCATCAGCATTCTGATGATAAGCCACTTTTTCCTGCACAACGCTCTGCACCACTCCCGGACGCTGCAAAGAGATTCCGCGGCCTTTACCCGGCAGATAATGGCAGCCCAGGAAAAGGAACGATACCGGATCTCTTCGGAATTGCATGATACTGCCCTGCAGGATCTGGGGCGGCTCATCCAGCTTGTGGAAAAGACCGAAGGGGGCGCGTCGGGTCCGGTTTCATCAATGGTAAAAGAAATTGCAAAAGAAATCCGTTTGCTTTGTACCGGAATCATGCCGCCCAATTTCTCCAGATTCAAATTTACGGATCTGCTTATGGAACTCTGTATCAATTTTGAAAAACGGACAGGGATAGAATGCCGGGCATCCATTGCCGATAATCTCAACCTTGTCAATTTGGGGCCGGACATGGAACTCCAGTGTTACCGCATCATTCAGGAGGCTCTTTCCAATGTAGAAAAACATGCCCATGCCGCAGAGGCGGTGGTCAGTGTCCGCAAAAATCAAAAGGGCAATACCAAAAGCATTGTCTTTACCGTTTCCGACGATGGCGCCGGTTTTTCTCCTCCTTCAAAACTTGACAGTCTGAAGAGTAGCGGCAGCCTGGGTCTCCGGGGAATGTACGAAAGGGCCTCCATTTTGGGCGGGGAACTTTCCATCAAAAGCGAAAGGGACGGAGGAACCATGGTTCGCCTTGAGCTTCCTCTTGAATTGTAGATAAAATTTGATATACTGGGCTTGTTCGAGAAACTGAAGTTTCCGGACAAACAAATAATTTCCGTGAGCCCCGGGGCTCGGAGAGACACATGAAAAGAACCATATTTATCATTATTGCCGTTATTATTATGCTCTATTTCGGCTGTTCCAGTAACCCTATGACAGGTAAGAGTACCATGGCGCTGGTCAGTAACCAGGAGCTTCTGGCAAGTTCCTTCGAGCAGTACGATACCTTCCTCAAGGAGAATAAGGTTATCGAAGGAACTGCGGACGCCAGGATGGTACAGCGGATCGGCGACAAGATTAAAGGCTCCGCCGAAAAATGGCTTAAATCCGAAGGCAACGGCGATTACCTCAAGGATTACCGGTGGGAATACCATCTGGTAGAAAGCAAGGAAGTGAACGCATGGTGTATGCCCGGAGGAAAGATCGTGGTCTATACGGGGATTCTTCCGGTTACCAAGACTGAAGCCGCACTGGCGGCTGTTATGGGCCACGAGGTCTGCCATGCCCTTCTCAACCACGGCCAGCAGCGCATGAGCGCCGATGTTATTCAGCAGTTGGGCGCCTCGGGTGTAAGCATTCTTACCGGTTCCCGAAGCCCCGCTTCCCAGCAGTTGGCCATGACCGCTTACGGGGCAGGTTCCCACCTTTTCGGCATCCTGCCTTTCAGCAGAAGCCATGAAAGCGAAGCGGATCATTACGGCCTCATCCTGATGGCTATTGCAGGCTACAACCCCCAGGAAGCGGTTACGTTCTGGGAACGAATGGCAAGCCTTTCCGGGGGCAGTACCCCGGAATTCCTTTCGACCCACCCTTCGGATTCTACCCGGATAAGGCAGATTCAGAACTGGATACCCGAAGCGAAGGAAAAGGCCGCAAGTTTCGGCGTGAGCTTCTAAACGCCGTTTGACACAATGCCCCGCTCAGGCGGGGTTATTTAGTGTCTGTCCATAATGTAGACACATTATGGACAGACTGCCTTAAAATGTTAGGAAAAAAATTTCTGCCCGGCCCTTTGCGTTACTGTCTGGTCCAGGTACCGTCAAAAGATAGTGCGTATGCCCCGAATTCGCTTAAAGTGAGACTTGAACCGGACAGATTTGCGCTGCCCTTTATATCAACACTATTTATGTTCAGGGTTAAAGTTGTACCACCGTATTTATATGAACCACTTAAAGTAGTCATTTCTCCCGTTTTTAAGGAGTAGGTGGTATTGGTAAATTCAAGCGTGTAAGTAACATAAGTACCAACAGATCTGGTATATGTTCCTGCCAGGGATTCACCGCCCTTGCTGTTACCACTGCCGTAACCACTATTGCTGCCGCTGCCTTTATGATCATCACCGTTATTATCGCTATAATCGCCACCGATGTCGTCATGCCCGGGGTCGATAAATGTGCCGCTGCACGCGGCAGAAAAGAAGGCCGCCGCAACGAGAGCGATAATCCCGATCAGGGTGAATGTGTTTTTTGTTTTCATACGGGTCCCCAAAAATTAGAATGTCCCGCCGATAATAAGCCCCGGCTGCCAGCCCTGGGGGGTAACAGGAACGAAGCCTGATTTTGAGTACACGTAGGCTATTGACGGCTCTACAAAGAAATGCTTGCCGAATACCAGTTTGTAGCCCGCTTTCAGGGAGGCGGTTACACCGGAAAAGCCGGCGTGGTCCGTATCGGGCGCTTTCCCGTCCACCGAGAGGGCGTTAAAACCCACCCCCGCGTCAAGGAAGAGCCCGTCCAGGCCCGGCTTGTAATACCATCTCCCATGGGCTGTAAGGCCGAAGTAGAGGATATCAATGTCTGAAGCTTTGCCAAACCACAAATCAAGAACGCCCCCCGCGCTAAAGTGCGGGGCCACCAGATATTCGAAGGCCGGCGACAGGGCGATGAGGTTGTTGTCCTGGTCAAAGTCGGTATAGATGACGCCCTTGAGCAGCGGGAAAGTGTCCAATCCCACCGCTATTTTGTTCGTTTGGGCGAATGCAGTTGCTGCCAGAACCGCCAGGAGAAAAACATAGATCATCTTTTTCATGAAGTGACTCCCTTGTGTATATTTTTCTATACACAGTATGTACGGTTTACCGTACACGAAAGATACTCCCCTCAGGGGGAGCGGTTTTCCTTAATTTACCCCAAAGATTAAGAGGAAAATCATAAGGACATTACCTTAAACACAATAATATTATGAATACGGCAATTTGTCAATCACTAAAAGGCACTTAATATTGCTTAGGTGGTATAGATAAAAATGGCAGGTCTTCGGGAAATTTTGGCTGATAACATGAGGAAGATCCGGCGCAAACGCGGCTTGACCCAGGCAAAACTGGCCGAAAAAGCGGAAGTTTCCACCCATTTTATAGCCATGATTGAAATTGCCCGGAAATTTCCGGCTCCCGAAACTCTTGACCGGATAGCGGCGGCCCTGGGCATTGAAACCTATCAGTTATTTTCCGGCCCGGTTTTCCCGGAAAAGGACTTGTTGTGGCTCCGGCAGTCGTTATTAAACGATATTGAACGGGTAGTTGGCGAGGCGGTGGAAAAAATCATTGCGGAAAAATACAAAGATTAGAGTCCGTTACTTCCTCAACAAGGCTTCTGAACTCCTCCTGTTTTTCCTTTGACAGTATCTGTGCGCCATAGAGGGCTTCTTCAAACAAGGCCCCGCAGCGGATGATGGAATTTTGGATGCCGGTATCAAGTGAATCACAGGCCGGCGGAAGGACGGATGAAGCCAGTACGCCGCAGTATTCGCCGGGACCGTAATTCGCCTTCCAGATCACCTGCCGCACATCCGTTCCCCAGACAATAAGACGCGCAAAAAGGGTAACATTCTTCTTCATCTCTTTCCGCTTTGCCGGAGACCATGCGGAGATGAGATCTTCGGAAAGCCGGCGGATTCTTTCCCTGTCGGGAGGCAGGGAAACGGAAGCCTCGCCGTTTCTGATAAAGTACAGGAAGGAGCGTATTCCCTCTTTTATGCTGCGGAACCAGAAGGTAAAAAGTATGGAGAGGCGTTTGCCCAGGGAAAATCCGCCGGGAAGACTGCGGTCAAAGAGGGGCTTTACCATGAATCCGGCAAAGAGCAGAATTATTATTGCGATGGCAAGATACTTAAGATAATCCCAAAAGGGCCAGGGTTCGCTGTTCTGCGCCAGTTCCAGCAATTCGGGCGGCAGGACGGGCATAAAAATACCATCGTTCGTTTCAGGGATCGGCGGCGGAAGCGTCTGCTCAGGGCCCTTCCAACGGGGGAGAAGGCTCAGGAGCCATGCAAAAAATCTGCCGATGAGGGCCCAGGGAAGAATATTCTTCCCCAATGAAAACAACAGGGCCAGAACACCCGCACAAACGGTAAAAAAACCCATGGCGGCAATGCGTTTTGCCCTCTCCGCCTCCGGAAGGCTGATTCCTTCCCCCGCATAGTATTGCTCACTGCGGAAAAGTCCCAGGAGGGCAAAGATAAAAACAGCGGCGAAAAGAAAAAATACCACAAAGGCAAAAAGGGGGAAGGGAAGGGCTATTCCCAACGCGGAACAAATAAGCGAAAGTATTACTGCAACAATCAGTTCCGCTGCATAGATCTGCATGAGTTTTCCGGTATGGAGATCCGCCTCGGAAACAAGGCTTGCGTCTTCGTGCAGTATCCGTACCAGTTCATCTCCGGAATGTTCCCCGGTTAATTCTTCAAAGCGTTCACGGGAAACAAAGATACTGCGGATATAAATAACAAAAGGCCATGTGTAAAGGGCTGTAAGGGCGGCAAGAATGTTTCCTGCCCCCGGAAAAAAACGCCTGATAAACGGAACATGAATCCTGAAAGGCGAAGAAAAAATATAGGCGCTAACAATGATAATGACAAGACCGCGCAGATCGGAGGCAAAATTGTTTCCCGGCATAAAAACCCGGTCTGTGGAGGCTGATACGGGCCTGTTCTTCATCATGACAAGGTAGACCAGGGCCGCAAGTCCGCATGCGAGGCCCGGAAAAAAGATGAACCCAAAGGGCAGGGGAAAGAGTCCGAGAAGGCTTTCCGGAATCCTCCAGAAGAGGGGAAGGATGGCAAAAAGGCCCGACAGGGGCAGGTATACCGAAACAAAGCCGTAAAAGGGGTTGCCCAGAGCGAATTTAGATGACGGCGTAACCTGCCTCCTTCATCTGGTAACGGCGGACATTCCCCGGCATTGATTCTTCCAGAGCCTTTTCGTCCAGTATCAGGTATTCCGGAAAAAGATGACTGCGTTTAAGATTGTCAAGGACTGCATACTCCTCCCGGCTGCGTTCGGGGCCCACATAAAAAAGCCGGGTACCGTAGGGGAGCCGTTTCCCCTCTTTCAGCATCATTTGTACGCTCATTCTGATTTGCTGCGAAGGGTACATATCCGCTGACACGCTTTCGCTCGGGAGATCCGGGGCGGAATGTTCCGGAGGAGCTTCACGGGGGCGTGTGATTGCCGCAAGCCGTTCCAGAATGGGGATGAGGGTACGGGCCCGGGGAGGGATAAAGGTAAGCGGCGTCCTGGCCTGAGGATGGTAAAGAATGATGCCCAGTTCCTGTCTGTCCCGGTTGGCCATAAGGCATAGTGCCGCGGCTCCTTCGATGGATCTTTCAAAGTAGAATTCACGTTTACGGAGCCCGTATTCGTATGGATCAAGATTCAGAAAAATTACCATGGGAGAGGCAATGGCCGCCTCATACTCGTTCACCAGTATCACAGTATCCCCGCCGGCGCCTGTAAGCGCGGCGCTGGCCTTCCAGTTGATCCGCCGTAGTTCGTCTCCGATGCGGTACTCACGGAGGGAACGCCGCCGGGTAAGGTCTTCATAGAGGGGATTGCCGGTAATCATGTTTCCCAGGGGAAGGCCGCCGGGTGTCTTTACTGCAATCTGTCCCGGCGAAGGATAAACCACAAGCCTTGAAGTTTCCCGTGCATGTGCACGGAACGGGAAGAGCCCCAGGGGATCGCTTCCCCGGATAAGGGCCGGGCCCAGAGTATGAATGCCCCGGCTTGAACAGTATGCCTGCCAGGGAATAAAGATCCGGGAACGGCCCCGGAGACTGAGAAGGCTGCGGTTCTGCCGGAACACCGCTATGTCTCCGGGGGAATCTCCGGCTGCCAGCATAAAGGCAGGGAGCCGGCCATGATTTTCAACCGTCAGTTCCGCCTGTGCCCATTCGCCCCGGAAACGCCTGAGATCCCTGTCCCTGCGGAGAAGGCGGATATTGCGTATCAGGTATTCACTGTAAAAACGGGAGCCAAGCAGGAGGAGGAGCAGAAACAGCGCCGCAAAACGGAGCAGGTAAAACGGTGCAAAGAGATAGAGGAGAAGAAGGGGAAGCACAAAGAAAAACGCCGTACCGCTGATATGAACGTCCGCCCAGTCCTGCCGTCCCTTCAGCATTAACGCCGCTCCGGCACCGACCGGTACTCCGGCACCGGTTTCTTTTCGAGAATGCCTTCAATGATTCTGTCAGGATCAATGCCCCGGACAAAGGCCTCGGAAGAGAGCAGCATGCGCTGGCGGAATACAGGCCCTGCCATCTGCTTTATGTCTTCCGGTGTAACATAATCCCTGCCGCGGATTGCCGCGAGAGCCTGCGCACTCCGGTAGAGGGCAAGACTCCCCCGTGGGGAAACCCCTACACGCAGGCTTGATTCTTCCCGTGTGGCGGCAACAAGCGAGAGAAGATAGGACTTTATGGCCGCATCGACATGTATTTGGGTTACCCTTTCCTGCAGCGGGGCAATTTCATCAAGAGCGGCAACCACCCCAAGATCCGTTACCGGGTGGCTCAGGCGGCGCTGGTTTTCCAGCATGGCCGATTCGGACTTTTCGTCCGGGTAGCCGATGGACAGGGAGAGCAGGAAGCGGTCTTTCTGGGCTTCGGGCAGGGGAAAGGTTCCCTCAAACTCCACCGGGTTTTCGGTAGCCAGCACAAAAAACGGTTCGGGCAGGGCGATGCGTTTACCTTCAACGGAGATCTGGCCTTCCGCCATGGCTTCAAGCAGCGCGGACTGGGAACGGGGTGTTGCCCGGTTAATCTCGTCCACCAGCACAAACTGATTCGCTACAGGCCCCGGACGGAATTCAAAAACCTCCTCTCCCTGCCGCCACACCGAAACGCCCAGAATGTCCGCGGGCAGAAGATCCGGGGTACACTGGATCCGGGCAAAGGAAAGCCCTACGCTGGCGGCAAAGGCACGGGCAAGGATCGTCTTGCCTGTACCCGGCACATCCTCCAGAAGCACATGGCCCCGTGCCAGAAAAGCCGCAATCAGCATCTCGACAACTTCAGTCTTTCCCAAAAAGACCCGTTCTACATTCTCCCTGACCCGGCGGGCAAAACCTTCAATTGATTCATTCATATCTCCCTCCGGTCAACGAGCATTATGGACAGACTCTAATTATCGCCATCCCCGGAGGAATGTTCCGCAAAAGCCTCTTTCAACAATTCAAGATCCAGCTCGGGGTATACCGGGAAACGGTCAAGCAGTTTTTTTACACGTCCAATGGCATCGGCTTTGACCTTTTCATCAACCGTATATTTGGCCCTGCTCTTTTTGCCGGGGTCTTTCGGATCCGGCGCAGGCTGTGTCCCTTTAAGCACCAGACAGATGATGGCGCCCAATTCTTCCATTTCGGCTCTGCCCATGCCCAGCGTGGTGGTGGCCGCAGTCCCTATGCGGAGGCCGGCCGTGTACCAGGGGCCGTTGGGATCAAAGGGCAGCGCGTTACGGTTCAGGGTGATATGACATTCGTGGAGCGCACTTTCCGCCTGACGTCCGGTTATGCCCAGTTTGGCAACATTCACCAGGAAGAGATGGTTATCCGTTCCGCCGGTCAAAACTTCTATGCCTTCCTTCGCGCAGGAGGCGGCAAGGATCTGACTGTTTTCCACAACTTTGGCGGCATAGGAACGGAACTCCGGTCTTGAGGCTTCCCGGAAAGCAATGGCCTTGGCCGCAATGACATGGGGCAGGGGCCCGCCCATGGTAAGGGGACAGCCCTTGTCCAGGGCTTCGGCAAATTCCTTTGTAGAAAGCACCAGGCCTGCCCGCGGCCCGCGGAGAGTCTTGTGTGTAGTACTGGTTACCACATGGGCCCAGGGGACAGGATCGTATTCACCGCTAAAGACCTTCCCCGCAACAAGGCCGGCAAAATGGGCCATGTCCACCATGAACACGGAGCCCGCCCTGTCGGCAATCTGACGCATCCGCTTAAAGTCGATCTTCCGGGGATATGCCGAATAACCTGCCAGAAGAATGAGCGGTTTAATCTCCAGCGCCATCTTTTCAATTTCATCGTAATCCAGAAGGCCTGTTTCCCTGGATACCGAATAGCCGTAAACATCAAACATGCGGCCGGAAATATTGTGCCTGTAACCGTGGGTCAGGTGGCCGCCTGAATAGTAGTCAAGACCGAGAAGCTTCTGGTTTCCAAGGGCCGCCTTTAGTTCCTTCCATTGGGCGTCGCCGAGCTTGTAGAGATTCGTCTCGCCGAAGCGTTCCAGGGCCGGCGCTTCCACCCGGGTGGAGAGAATCGCCCAGTAGGCGAGAATATTGGCATCCGCGCCGCAGTGCGGCTGCACATTGGCATGCTCCGCGCCAAAGAGTTTGCAGGCTTCTTCAATAGCCAGAGACTCGATGGCATCAACATTTTCGTTCCCTGCATAGAAACGGTGCTGCGGTACTCCTTCGGCATACTTGTCCGTAAGAAGATTCCCCATGGCAAGCTGCACCGCCATGGAACAGTAGTTTTCACTGGCAATAAGCTTGACCCGTTTCCGCTGGTTTTCCAGTTCCCGGACTATGTAACGGGCCACTTCCGGAACCTGGGCCGCGGTTTCGCTGAGATTACAGAGATAAGCCAAAAAAGCAGTATTCACCTTTTCAGGCGGAGTAGATTTAAGGTAAGCGGAAACCGCTTTCTGCGCAGGATTCGTATTCATTATATAAATATGCCACGGATTGAGAGGAAATTCTATAGTTTCCAGGGGAGCATCCAGCACAGTTCATGTTTATTATGAAAAAGATGCAGCACCCTGCTCCCCGGCAGCGCGGCAAAACGGCGGCTTACGGCAAAGTATTCCCCAAGGCTTTCCCTGTCCCCCTGCCACTTTATCGTGCAGACAAAACGGGAACAGAGCCCCGATGCAAGCCACTTTTCAACCCAGTCATAGAGCCTGTCCGGGTAGGAGATAACATCGGAAAAAACCCAATCCATGGGGCCTAAATCTTCAGGCTTCATGGTAAATGCGTCATGCCTGATATATTGAACGCGCGGCAAAACGGCAACCCGTTCCTCAAGCGGACTGCGGTCAACGGCAACCACCTCCGCGCCAAGCTGAGCCAAAGCCCATGTCCAGCCGCCGGGACTGGCTCCCGCATCAAGGCAGCGTTCCCCGGGCCGGGGCCATTCCCGAAGCCGCGTAAGGGCTTCCCAAAGTTTGAGGTATGCCCGGCTGGGGGGCCCTTCCCTGTCCTCGACAAAGCTGATGCGTCCTGCGGGAAACGGACTGCTGCAGGAAGCCGATGCGATAAGGGTATTCTCATCCAAAAGACTGAAGGCGCCCAGCGGAGTTTCCGGAAGCTGCCAGGGAAAGGGACGGGGCTTTGACATCGAGGCAAGCGGAGGGAGTTTCGACTGGATCAGGACTGCGCGGCGGTATGAGGCAAAGGGAAGGAGCGCCCAGTTACGCTGTATCTCCCGCAGCGCGCCTGATGCCTCGGAGATGGAAGAGAAATGCAGCCTGAAAGGTTCAAGCCACTCGTTAAGCTGCCAGAAAATTTCTTTTCCCGGCTCCCGGTATTTTTGATTCGATAAACAAGGTATCCCGCCGCCGTCTTCGGCGCTTTGCGCATAGTAAAGATCTCCCCACTGCCCAGAAAGAGAGGAACCCAATTCATATTGAAGGTGATCTTCAAAACCCTGAACCGCCTGGTAGATCCGGCCATTCAGGTTTTCCCTGTCCACAATCTTTATTGCGCCTGTTTCCAGGCGAGATAATCTACATAACGCTGAAATTGCCTGCCTTTAGGGGAGGCGGTTATGACAAACACAATATCTGTGGAATATCCGGCAGGCCGTATCCATTTAGACTCCACCGAAAGGCTGAAAGGTCCTATCCCCGAACCGGCTTCCGGTATAACTTCAAGCTGAAAGGCGCTATTGGGCTTGATATCCGTTGCGGTTGTACATTCCACGCAACAGCCCGTCACGGAAAGATCTTTGAGGAGGTGTTCGCCGTCCATCACGCCGGGGAACCGGACATGAGCGAGGGTACTGTAACGGGGATTTTTTCTTTTTTCAAGCAGGTTATATCTCATTATAATAATAATACGATAATCGGCTTTTTTTGGTCAAGTTTTAACCCGAATATCCGATTATTGACAATTCTACTCAAAAAAGCCTCAATATCATCAATCGTTATATCAGTATGGAGGAACGATGAACGCCAAACGAACACCCGGCGAACGGATCGCCGAACTCTGCAAGACCTATTCAGTTTCCCGTGAAACCCTGGCGGAACGGAGCGGACTTTCAATAGAATTGATCCGGCGTATTGAAGAAGAGGGCCACATCCCCGATCTGGCGCCCCTGCTCAAATTGTCCAGAGCCCTTGGGGTACGTCTGGGGACTCTTCTTGATGATCATGAAGAACTGGGGCCGGTTATTACCCTGCAGGGCCGGGCCGGAGAAGTAAGCCGCTTTATTACCGGTCTTCCGGGGCAGCCGGGAGAGACTGAAGGGCATCAGGGCCTTACCTTCAAGGCCATGGCCGCGGACAAGGGCGGCCGCCACATGGAACCCTTTATTGTGGACATCGAAAGCAGCGCGAAGCAGGACAAATCCAGCCACGAGGGAGAAGAGTTTATCTATGTCCTTTCCGGCAAGATTCATATTGATTACGGTAAGGACAGCTACGACCTGGAAACAGGAGATTCAATCTACTACGATTCCATTGTCCCCCATCGGGTACTTGCCGGCGGCCCTTCGTCTGCCAAAATCCTGGCCGTGATATATACCCCGGCATAAAATGAGGAGAAGGATAAAGAATGGAATATATTGAAATCACCCTGGGAGCCCTGCTCCGGGAAAAGGCCCGGATCCAGGGAGAACGGGAATTCCTTGTCTATGCCGACCGGAATCTCCGTTTTACCTATGCCGAATTTGACAAACGGGTAGACGAGATGGCAAAGGCGCTTCTGGCTATCGGCCTTAAAAAAGGCGCCCATGTGGGAATCTGGGCCACCAACGTACCGGACTGGCTTACCCTCCTCTTTGCAAGCGCCAGGGTGGGAATGGTTCTGGTAACGGTAAATACCGGCTACAAACTTCATGAACTTGATTACCTCATGAAGCAGAGCGATCTCGACTGCCTCTTCCTCAATGACGGTTGGCGGGATTCGGATTATGTTTCCATGGTGTATGAACTGGTACCGGAACTCAAGACAGCCCCCCGGGGATACCTCCATTCGGAACAGTTCCCCTGCCTGCGCCATGTGGTCTATATCGGACAACAGAAACACCGGGGCATGTACTCGCTGAACGAGATGCTGCTCCTGGGCCAGCACGCAGACGATGAAGAACTGCGGACCATTGAAACTTCCCTGGATGCCAACGATGTGGTGAACATGCAGTACACCAGTGGTACTACCGGCTTCCCCAAAGGGGTAATGCTCAGCCACCGGAACATCATCAACAACGGCAAAGGCATCGGAGATAACCAGCGCTTTACCGAAAAGGACATCGTGTGCCTGCCCGTCCCCCTCTTCCATTGCTTCGGCCTTGTGCTGGGAATCATGGCGGTGATCACACACGGTTCCTGCGCCGCAATGCTGGAATGGTTCGATCCCCTGCTGGTACTGGCGACACTTCAAAAGGAAAAATGTACGGCCGTCTATGGAGTGCCTACCATGTTCATCGCGGAACTCAACCACCCCATGTTCAAGATGTTTGATTTTTCCAGCCTCCGTACAGGAATCATGGCGGGATCCCCCTGCCCCATCGAAACCATGAAGCAGGTCATGACGGACATGCACATGCCGGAAATCACCATCTGCTACGGCCTTACCGAATCTTCCCCCGTGATGACCCAAACCCGCTACGATGACCCGCTTGAAGTAAAGGTAGAAACCGTGGGCCGGGCCCTGCCGGGAGTGGAAGTAACAATCCGCAATCCCGAAACCGGAGAAGAGTGCCCCGACGGGGTACACGGCGAATTCTGCTGCCGCGGCTACAACAGCATGAAGGGCTACTACAAAATGCCCGAAGAAACCGCCAAGTGCATCGACAAAGACGGCTGGCTCCACTCAGGAGATCTGGGCGTAAAAGACACAAACGGCAACTTCCGGGTTACAGGCCGTATCAAGGATATGATCATCCGGGGCGGAGAAAACGTGTACCCCAAAGAAATTGAAGACTTCCTCTACACCATGCCCGGCGTCAAAGACGTACAGGTCGTCGGCATTGCCAGCGAGAAGTACGGTGAAGAAGTGGGAGCCTTTATCATACTCCACAAGGATGCCCGGATAAGCGAAGAAGATGTACGGGACTACTGCCGCGGACAGATCAGCCGCTTCAAGATCCCCAAATACGTCTTCTTTACGGACAGCTATCCCCTTACCCCCAGCGGAAAAATTCAAAAGTACCTGCTCCGGGAAGAAGGCTTAAAAAGAGTCCGGGAACTGGGAATTGCAACGTAGGATTAAACAGCCCCGTTACCGTATTAAAGCCCACACCAGAGCCCCGCCCCCGCTAAGGATAGCCGCCGAGGGAACCGCTATCAGCGTAAAAGTCTTCCGGTTAGAATTGAGATAAGAATAAAAGCGGGATCAATAAAGAATCCCATGGGTTCTATTTTGATTAAATCCTGCCGGCCTTCGATGATCCCTGCATTCTCGAACTCTATGACGAGGCCCATTCAACCTTTAAGGAAACCCGATATAGGGGTTTGGCGGAGTTACAGGATTTTATCATTCTGTATCTATCATACACGGAACCGGGAAGCGGGCGGACAAGGATTATCTCAGCCCGGCCTGCGGAACCCAGTGAGGAAAAGACATACTATGAATGGCGCAAAAACTTTATCCCCTGAACGGATAGCCGAGATAAAGGCTTTTAAAA
>JAITES010000181.1 GCA_031281925.1 Treponema sp.
TTGGCGCATCTTAAAAACCTGGTAGAGATGCTCTACGCCAATGTGCCTTTTTACCGGAAAAAAATGGATGAACTGGGGATCGGATCCCGGGACATCAGGAGTCTTAAGGACATCGAAAAGCTCCCCTTTACCACGAAGGACGACCTCAGGGTAAACTATCCCCGGGGGCTTCTGGCCTGTCCCAAAGACCGGATCGTAGAAGTCCACATGAGTTCCGGCACCACCGGAAAGCCTGTTGTGGATGAGTATACGATAAACGATATCAATATCTGGCGGGAATCCATGGCCAGAACCCTGGCCGGCGGCGGCTGTACCAGGGACGATATTGTCCAGAACTGTTACGGTTACGGTCTCTTTACCGGGGGGCCGGGAGCCCATTACGGAGCCCTGACCATCGGGGCGGAAGTCCTTCCCATGTCCAGCGGGAACACCGCCCGCCAGCTCATGGTCATGCAGGATTTCGGTTCCACGATGCTCACCTGCACCCCCTCCTATGCTCTCTACATGGCCGAAGAGGCCGTCGATGCGGGCATAGACCTCCACAAGCTTCCCATAAACAAGGGCTGTTTCGGCGCGGAGCCCTGGAGCGAAAACATGCGGAAGGAAATAGAAAGCCGCTACAGCATGAAGGCCTACGATATCTACGGCCTCACCGAGATCATCGGGCCGGGCGTCTCCTTTGAATGTGAGGCCCAGGACGGGCTTCATGTAAACGAAGACTTCTTCTATCCGGAGATCATCGATCCGGAAACGGGAAAGGCTCTGCCCGACGGCGAAAAGGGGGAACTGGTATTCACCACCCTCACCAAGGAGGGCACTCCCCTTCTCCGTTACAGGACGCGGGACATCACCTTCCTTATTAGGGAGCCCTGTTCCTGCGGACGGACAACGGTACGGATGCACCGGCTCTTCGGCCGTACCGACGACATGCTCATCATCCGGGGGGTTAATGTCTTCCCCAGCCAGATAGAGCAGGCTCTCATCGAGATCGAAGGCACGGAACCCCAGTACCTTATCGTGGTAAGCCGGGGAGAAAGTCATCTGGACGATGTAGAACTCCAGGTAGAGGTAAAGAAGGAATTCTTCAGCGATGAAACCAGGGGGCTTGAGGCTCTGAGGGCCAAGATCGAAGGGGTAATGAAGAGTAAGCTGCAGATCGGCGTCAAGGTAAAGCTTGTGGAGCCCAAAACCATTGAACGTTCAATAGGCAAGGCAAAACGGGTTATCGACAACCGGAAAATCTAGTTTATAATAAAGGGTGAAGGGAGGAATTTGAAGAGAATATCCTTTAACCTTCACCTTTCATACAAGGAGCGCCATTTATGGAAATCAAACAGATATCGGTTTTTTTGGAGAATAATGCGGGACGGCTGGGAGAAGTAACCAAGGTTCTGGCCAATGCGGGGATCAATCTCCGGGCGATAAGCATTGCCGACACGGCGGATTTTGGGATTCTGCGGTTAATTGTCAGCGATCATCAAAAGGCCCTGCTGGCCCTGCAGGAGGCGGGTTTTACCACCCGGATCACCAATGTGGCCGCCGTGGAGATAGAAGACAGGCCGGGGAGTCTTGCCAAAGTTATGGAACTTTTCCAGAAATCCCAGGTAAATATCGAATATCTCTACGCATCCCTGGAAGGCAAGGAGGGGAAGGCGGTGGTTATCTTCAAGCTGCAGGAGCATGACAAGGGCCTTGCCATTGTACAGGAATCGGGACTCTCCATGGTGGACAGTTTCTGATGAAAATAATGATGGCCTCAAGCGAGGCAGCCCCTTTTGCCAAAACCGGAGGCCTTGCGGATACGGTTTCGAGCCTTTCCATTGCTCTGGCAAAACTGGGGCATGAGGTAAAGATCGTCATTCCCCGGTACTACAGCATAGACCGGGGGGCTCTGGAGCAGCTGGAAGGCCCGATGGGGGTAGGTACAGGCGGCGGCGAAGAATGGTGCGCCGTATATAAAACAAACCTGCCCGGTTCCCCCAGGAAAAACACAATAGAAATCTTCTTTGTTGATCATGAAAAATTCTTCGGGCGGGACGGGATCTACGGCACCCCTTCGGAACCGGACTTTCTGGATAATCCCCGGCGTTTCAGTTTCTTCTGCCGGGCCGTGTTTCAGCTTTGCCGCAAACTCCGCTGGGAGCCCGATATTCTCCATGCCCATGACTGGCCCGGCGCCCTGGTTCCCGTCTTCCTCAAATTCGGGGAAAAATACTTTCCGGGCTTTGACAATACAAAATCGGTGCTGACGATTCACAATCTCGGCTACCAGGGAATCTACAGCAAGGATAACTACTGGTTTACTGCACTCAACTGGGATGTATTCGGGGCGGCGGGATTTGAAGACTGGAACATGATGAATCTCCTCAAGGCGGGAATCTGCTGCGCGGACAAGCTCAACACCGTTTCCCGCCGTTATGCGGAAGAAACCAGGACACAGGCCCAGGGTTTCAGGCTGGACGGGGTTCTGCGTTACCGTTCCGAAGACTACCAGGGGATCCTTAACGGCATAGATACGGAACTCTGGAATCCCGCCAAGGATAAATTCATTCCCGCCCCGTATTCGTCAAAAAATATGGCGGGAAAAGCCAGGGCAAAAGAGGCTTTGCAGAAGGAATTCGGCCTGCCCGGCAGGGAGGATGTGCCCATTGTCGGCATGATCAGCCGTCTGGTGGATCAGAAGGGGGTGGGAGAACTCTTCGGCCCCGGTTATGGTTCGGCCTTTTCCATCTGCCAGGACATGGATCTTCAGTTTGTAATCCTCGGTACCGGGGAAAGCTGGTGCGAAAACGAGATCCGCAGCCTTTCTTCCAGGCTTTCAAACTTCAAGGCAAAGATAGGCTACAGCGAGGAATTCTCCCATCTCATTGAGGCAGGCAGCGACTTCTTCCTTATGCCCAGCCGCTACGAACCTTCGGGACTCAACCAGATGTACTCCATGGTCTATGGAACCCTTCCCATCGTCCGGAACACCGGGGGCCTTGCCGATACGGTACAAAACTACAATCAGGACTCAGGCGGCGGAACAGGCTTTATGTTCGACGATCTTAACCCTTCCGCGATATACAATACCGTGGGCTGGGCGGTCTGGGCCTACTACAACCGGCGGGATGATATCGAAGGCATGAGGATCCGTGGAATGAATCAGAGTTTTTCCTGGGAAATTTCCGCCAAAAAGTACATAGCCATGTATGAGGCTGCTCTTGCCACATAAAAAAAGGTAGAAGCATGAAACAGATACTGGTAGTTGACGATAACCTGGCCATCCTCAAGCATATTCAAATTCAGCTTGCGGGAAATTACCAGGTGCTGCTGGCAAAATCCGGCGCTCAGGCTCTGCAGATCTGTTCCAGACAGGCGCCGGATCTGATACTCCTGGACATTGAAATGCCGGAGATGAACGGCTTTGAAACCATTGCCCGTCTCAAACAGAATCCGCGGCTCTTCCGCATTCCGGTAATTTTCCTTACCGCCAATCACGACAGCGCTACCGAGCTTAAGGGGCTTGAATCCGGCGCGGTGGATTTTATAACCAAGCCTTTCGAGAAGAGCATCCTTATCCACCGGATCAAACTCCATTCCCAGCTTTCCGCCTATCAGCAGGATCTTGAAAAAACGGTAAAGGAACTTGAAGACAGCATCGTCCTTTCATTCTCGGAACTTATTGAGGCGCGGGACGAAAATACAGGCGGTCATGTGCAGCGTACCAGCCGCTATGCGGAACTCCTCATCCGCGAACTGCTGCGGGAGGGGCAGTTCCTGGATCTTTTCAACGAAGACGAGATAGCCATGTCGATAAAGGCCGTCCCCCTCCACGATATAGGCAAGATCGGCATCAGCGATTCCATACTGCTCAAACCGGGCCGGCTGGACGCGGAAGAATTCGCCGTCATGAGAACCCATACGACAATCGGCGCCCGGATCCTTCAGCAGATGTTTGAAAGGACTCCAACCCAGCATTACCTCCGCTATGCCAGGATTGTCGCGGAAGGGCATCATGAAAAGTGGGACGGCTCAGGCTACCCCCACGGCCTCAAGGGGGATGACATTCCCCTTATCTCCCGCATCATGGCGGTGGCGGATGTGTATGACGCGCTGGTGGCGGACAGGGTGTACCGCAAGGCCCTTAGTCCCGCAGAGGCCCACGATCATATAGTGGCCGGAAGCGGCGTACATTTTGATCCGAGGATTATTAACGCTTTTGAAGAGATCTGTGATGAGATGGCTGCAGAAGCCATGACGAAACATACTTCCACTACCGCCTGAAAAACCGCGGCGCCGGATTTCCAGGAGGCCGGATCGGAATGAAAAAAAGTATTTGGACAAAGATTATCCTTTTTGTGGCGGTTCCCTTTCTGCTTATCTTTACCCTGATATCCGCGCTGATCCTGCAGACGATCTACAGTGAAAAGATACGTGATATCAGGCAGGACACACAGAAACTGGCGCTCTACAACGAGATGAGCCTCCGCAGTTTTCTTGAAAATTCCCGCCTTTCGGTAAAGATTGCGGCGGAGGGACTGGGACGCATAAACGCGGAGGATCCCGGCGCCAGGGATGCGGGTGACAGGCACATTATCGCCATGCTGAAAAACCCGGCGGTTGTCAATTGCTGGCTTGTGTTTGAACCGGATGCCTTTGACGGCAGGGATGCGGAACATTCAGGAGAGTATCCGGGAGCCCCCTCGGGACGCTATATGCGTTCATTCAGTCTCCGGAACGGCAAGGTTACTGTTGTCAATGACATGAACGAAAAAACCATTGACGATCCTGAGGAAGGCTACTATTACGTCATCCCGAAAAAGACCGAAAAACCCTACACCGACATTATCGGGGAAAATAAAAAATTCTTCTGGGATTATAAAACCGGCGAAGGGCTGCTCAACACTTTTACTGTGGTTTCTCCGGTTTTCCGCGAAGACAGGTTTATCGGCTGTATAGGGATAGATGTATTACTTTCCTCCCTGGTGCTGGGGGACGAATTTATAAAAAATGCCGTTTCCATGCTTATCAATCCCAACGGGACGGTGGTTCACGCCAGGGATTTTTCCAATATCGGCAGGCATATCGAAGAGCTTCAATTTTCGAATATAGGGGCAATCCTGGATGCATTTGACGAACGGCGCGAGATTCAGATAACAAGCGAAAAGGGTCCGCTTTTCGGGGGCAGGGCCTACATTCTCTTTCACCCCGTCTTTATTGACGATATTGAAAAGCCTCTGTATGTCTATGCCGCCATACCGGAAACTGAGGTAATTAAAGATGTCCGTCCGGTAATCACCTCCGTCATCATTTCCCTTTTGGCGGTCGTGGGTGTTTTTGCGGCGCTGATCTTCTACATTTACAGATCGATTTCAAACCCCATTCATATTCTTACCATGGCAAGCGATAAAATTTCCCAGGGGGATCTTGAAGAAGAAATCGCCGTCTTCGATTCCGCCGACGAACTGGGCATCCTCTCCCGATCCCTTAACCTTATGGTGGAACAGTTCCGGCTCCATCTGGGCATCGAAGAACAAAACCGCCAGATGCTGGAACTCTACACCAGACTCAACAGCGCGATATACAAATACCAGGACAACCGGGAAGCCCTGGATGCCATACTCAGGATTATCTGCAGAAATTACAATGTTTCTACCGCCACCATGATCTGTCTTGAAAAGGGAAAAGCCATAGTCTGTTCTTCCAAAGGCGAAAGCCCCTGGCCCCAGGACAGCGAATTTCCCTATCACTGGCAGGTCATATCCTTTATCAAGGGCAAAAAATACGCAAGTTTTAACGCATACAGCCTCAAGGAAGCCGGACTTATTTTTACGAGCCGTTATTCTCTCTTCCTCTGCATACTTCCCCTCTTTGCCGGGGAAGAACTCATGGCCTATGTCATAATGGAAAGCGGGAAAGAACGCGGGCCTTTCATCAATGACGATACGAGTCTTACCTTTATTCAGGATATTGTTTCCTATGCCTTTTTAAGACGGCGCAGTATTTCTGCTTCCCAGGAAGATCCGAATGAAAGCCGGCTTTCCCTTTCCGTCAAAAAAGCGGATACAGCCACCATAAAAGTACAGGAGACTGAAGCCCCTCTCCCGGAGGAAGAAATGACAGACAAGCAACCGGATCCCCTGCAGGCTGCCAGAGCCATTGAGGGCCTCGACGTTGACCGCGGACTGATCCTTCTGGCAGACTCCGCGGAACAATACCTCGAATTGATTAAATTTTCCGCCTCGGTCTTCAAAAATTCCATTGACCACATGGATTCCTTTCTTGGAAACGATGACCTTCCCGCCTTCGCCATAGAGGTTCACGGGGCCAAAGGCGCCCTCAACAACATCGGCGCGTCCAGCCTGGGAGAAGAAGCCCTGTATCTTGAAAAGGAAGGCAAGGCAGGCAACGGAGAATTCTGCAAAATAAATTATCCTGCTTTCAGAAAAAGACTTGCGGCGCTTGTGGAAGGCCTGGTCTCTCTCGATACAAAAACCGGCAACAGTACTACTGCGGAAACAGGCGCCGCCGGGGACGGTGTTTCGGCGGAGGAACTCTCCAGGGCCCTCAAAAAGGCTGCCGGCGCGTGTGAAGGCTACGATTCCTTCAAGGCCCAGGAGTATATTGCCCCCTATATTCACAATGCGGGCCTGGATGAGGAAACCGGAAAAAAACTGGCCTTTATCAGTGAAAAGCTCAACAATGTCGATTATGATGAAGCCCTGGCCGCCATCCGGGAACTTCTGGAAACATCCGGAGAAGGATGAATGAAGCATCTGTTCATCATAAACCCGAAGGCAAAGATGCTCAAAGACAGGACCGGTGATTTTGCAGCCGGGATACGGGCATTCTTTTCAAGCTATCCCCAGCTGGAGTACGACATCCACATTACACGGTGGAAAAGGGATGCGGTAGGTTTTACCCGCCGTTATGTTTCCATGGCCGATTCCCTGGTCCGTGTCTATGCGGTTGGGGGAAACGGCATACTCTTTGAGGTAGTGAACGGCGTACAGGGACTTCCAAATGTGCAGATAGCCGCCTATCCTATGGGAACCAACAATTCTTTTCTCTACACCTTCGGGGGAGAAGCCGTACTGAGGCATTTCCGTTCCCTGCGGAATCTTGTGTTCTCCCATGTAATAAATGTTGATGTCATGAGGATCGGCAATAACTTCAGCATCAATGCCAGTCTTGTGGGAGTGGAAGCCATGGGCTATCAGAGGGGTGCGGAAATATATGAAAAGCTGCCCCTTCCCATTAATTTTTGTTACCAGAGTGCGGGAGCGCTGGAAATTATCAAAAAAGGCAGGGTCAGGAGCCAGGATTACCGCATAGAACTTGACGGAAAAAATTTAAACGGTTCCTATCTGAGCCTGACAGTCGCAAATTCTCCCTGCTACGGCAAGGGACTGCCCGGCCCCTTTGACGCAAAAATAGACGACGGCCTTCTGGATTTATACCTGATAAAAGACATACCGAAACTCCTGATTCCCCGTATCATCAACGATTACCACCACGGCCTGTACCCCAAATGGAAGCTCTACATCAATCATTACAGGGGGCGTTCGCTTTCGATCAGCTCGGATACGGTTATGAACATTGTTTTTGACGGGGAAGTCTTTTATGACACATCCGTCCGTTATGAGATAGTTCCCCAGGCAATTGATTTTGTCTATCCCGGCAGCATTACTGCTGCGGAGAAACAGAATGCCGAATAAGCCGGTTAAAAAGAAAATCCAGTTTGCCCCTTCGGGACACTGGCAATCCTACCAGTTTTCCATCTGGGCAACCATATCCGCCCTGGCGCTGTATATTGTCGTAATCTTTTTTTACAGTCTGAAGGCATGGATAAATCCCCGTGAGGCAGTCTTAAGAATAATTACGATCATGGTCTTTGCCTCTCTCTATTGGTTAATGGTTTTCAGGTTAAAAATAAAGAGGCATACTGTTGCATGGCTTGCCCCTTCTCTTTTTATGATTGTGGGAACGGCCGGGGCCTTTATCATGAAGGGAGATTCATTCTACTTCATGGTCTTCAATATTATTATTGTCATTGCGTTTACATACCTGGATCATATTGCTTTTCTCAAATACATGCTTGTTTCCTTTCTTATGATCGTTCCCACGCTCTTTATTTTTCATTTCCGGCTGCTGGGCACGGATTATCCGCTCAGCCAGAATTATATACATCTGATAAACTCTACCCTTATCGCCGGGGTCCTCTACATCTTCTCCCGGTTCATACTAAACGCCATGCGGGGTATTGAAAAGTCGGGAGTAACTTTTGACGCCATAATGGAGACTACCCCCTCATACATGGTTATTATTGACGACAATGCCTCTGTTGAATATATCAGCGATTCTCTTGCCGCATGGCTGGATATAACCCAGAAAGAGTATGTTGTCGGCCGTCCGCTGATAGATATTTTCCCCCTGGGCCAGATGCGGATGATATTCCAGGAATTAATGGAACAGGGAGGTTATGTAGAAAAGGATTTTGAGGTTGATATTGGGGATACCCACTACTACTTTATGCTTCGCTCATCAACCCTTAAAGAAGGCGGATTTTCCCGGCTGATTGAGTGGATGGACATCAGCCCCATCATGAATGCAAAGATCGAAGCCGAGTCCGCCGCCAGAGCAAAAAGCGAATTCCTTGCCAACATAAGCCACGAGATCCGCACCCCCATGAATGCCATCATCGGCATGACGGATCTGATGCTTGTCAACCCTCTGGAGGAAGAACAAATAAACCGGGCGGAAACCGTCAGGGGAGCAGCGATAAGCCTTCTCACCATTATTAATGATATACTTGATTTTTCAAAGATCGATGCCAGGAAGATGGAAATTGTTCCCAGGCCATTCGATATTGTTTCCTGTATCAGAGACACGATCAGCATCGTCAATATCAAGGCTGCCGACGCAGGGCTTGTCTTTACCGTTTTTATTTCAAAGGATCTGCCGGCCACAGTTAACACCGACGAACTGCGGCTCAAGCAATGCCTCATAAACATCCTCAACAATGCCGTCAAGTTTACCAAAAAAGGGGGCGTCTCTCTTAGGGCATGGGCCGAATACAATGAAGACACCGAAAACATGGCTCTCTATTTTTCCGTTACCGATACGGGCATAGGTATAAAGAATGAGGATATGGATAAACTCTTTGGAGAATTTCAGCGTCTGGACGCCCACAAGAACAGGGACATTGTCGGTACAGGACTCGGGCTTGCCATTTCCAAACGGCTGGTAGAACTCATGGGCGGCAGCATAATGGTAGAAAGCGAATACGACAAAGGAACGACCTTTACATTTTTTGTTCTGGATTATGGACAGCCTCCGGAATTACAGGGAATTCCCCAGAAAGTGGCCCATATTCCGGAACCGGAAAGGTTCAACATCCTCGCCTATGAATCCAGCAGCTTTAATGCCGATGTCCTCTCCCTGATGTTCAAAGAGCTTGGAGTAAAAAGTACTGTACTGGCGGAGAGGGAAGAATTCAAAAAACAGCTTGCGGCGGGAAATTATACTCATGTTTTCTTTGACAAATCCGCTCTTGACATCGTATCCCCCTGTATTCAGGATCATAAAAATACCGTCTGGATAATACTCCGGGAACTTAACGAAAAATACGAAAGCGGCATAAAGGAATCCCTTACCCGTCCCATTCTTACCAATTTCCTTGCCAACATCATCAACGGCGGAAGGGCCAGTGAAAGGAGAAAGCGTTCCAGGGACGACGGCAGGGGAAAAAAGAAGTTCAGCACCAAAGATGCCAGGGCGCTGGTAGTGGACGACAATCCGGTCAACCTTATGGTAGCCAAAGGCCTTCTGCAAAAGTACGGCGTGGAAGTGGATACTGCCGGGGGCGGAAAGGAAGCCGTTGCCATGGTTCAGGAGAGCCTCTATGACCTTGTGTTCATGGATCACATGATGCCCGGGATGGATGGCATTGAAGCCACAGCCGCCATCCGAAGCGCCGGAGAGGATTACGAAAAGCTTGCAATCATTGCGCTTTCGGCCAATGCGGTTGCGGGGATGGAGGAACTCTTTATCGAAAACGGCATGAATGCCTTCCTCTCAAAACCGATTATGCTGGACAGCCTGCAGGAGATTCTTACCCGCTTCCTGCCGAAAGAAAAAATCGTTTTGGAGTAAACCTCTGAAAATCTCCGGCGCCGGCTGAAAATTTCCTCTTGTAAAAAAAACGGAGGGAGGGTATTATTATTGACTATGGCAGATTTACAAAAGATTGAGGCGGGTATCAATCCTGAAGAACTCAGGGAGATTGAACGCCAAATTGATGATATTACACAAAAAAACCGTATTGATACCGGCAGTACGCCCATGAATCCCCTCCACGGGGAACTCGGTTTTCCCCTGACGGTGAACCTTCTCATGCTCGTCATTGCCGCGGGAGCCCTTCTGGGAGTTTTTGCCTATTTTAACCGGGAACAGAGCGACATCTTCCGCAATGGCGTAGCCTACGGCTCCATAGAAAGCCAGCTTCTCAAAGCCCTCAGGAACGACGCATCCTCAAACATCTCGTCCAAAGAGAAGGCGATTGTAGACATGAGAAATCGGCTTCTCGGCCTGGAAGAAACCTACCGCATGGCCATTAATTCCCTTGACGGAGAAGAAAGGGAGCGTTTCGAGGCGGAATACCAGAAAAACAAGCTGGAGTATCAGGAACAGATCCGGCTTCTTAACCAGGAGAGGCGGATCTTGCAGGACGATCTTCAAAGCAGGGAAAACGAGGTTTATCTTGGCTCATCTTCCGGCCAATACAGTTCCCTTAGCACCGAAGAAGAAGCCGCTGTTTCCACACTGAAGAATATGAATTCCGGCAGCGAAGAAAAACGGATGAGGGATGCCCAGATTCAGAGCATGTATAACCAGATTCAACTGAGTTACAACAGGGAAGAGTGGGAGGAAGTTATCCGGCAGTCCGAGCTTCTGACAAGTTACCTTTCCGGGTATCCCCAGGAGGGAATTGAAAGCGCTGAACAGATCGGGATAGATCTTTTCCTGAGCGCTTCCCTCGAAAGGGCGGCACGGATGGAACTGGAACGGCTCAATATGCAGATTCCGCCCGCGGAGGATGACGAAGAGAAAAATGCCATGGCCGCCGAACTGGTGTTCCTCCGGGAACAGCTTGAAGCGGCCAATGCCGCATCCGCCGTTGCGACCGATCAACTGGCCGTCCTTCGCTTCTCTCTTGAAAACGCCCAGGCGGGTCAAAGCGCCGCGGCGCTTTCCTCTGCGGCCGATATTGCGTCTCTGCGGGCCAGCCATGCGGCGGAAATCGAAAGGCTCAATAGCAATGCCGTCATCGAACGAACCCGCCTTGAAGAGAGAATCCGCCTGCTGGAAACCCGGCTTAACATGTCCGAAGAGGAACGGGCCGCCCTGAATCAGAATCTAAGCGCGCTTGCCACAGGCGGGGCGCAAAGCCGGGAACTCAGCGCCGCCGAAATTGCCGCGCTGCAGACCCGGATTCGGGAACTGGAAGGGGAAAGGGTTTCCCTTAACCGGAACCTGGAAAATCTCCGCAGCCAGTACAATGAGTTATACATTCTGGAACAGGGTGAACGTATCCCTGCGGCGGCCTATTGGGCTCTTATCGCCGCATACAAATCGTATGAGGCTTCCGACGGCACTCTTCCCAATCTAAAGAACTTTTTGGGGGACGGAGAACCAAAGAACAGTTTCCCCGAATTCAACAACATGGTTATCCGCATGGCTGACGAGATACTGAGGACAGGCAACCGGGACGGCATAGCCAATGTAACGCATATTCTGGAAGTTACCCTGAGAATTACCGATCAGGATACAAGGCGCCGTTATCTGGAAGCCATGAAGATGCGCTATCCTAACCAGTCTGAAGTCAACGCTTTTATTGATATTCTACTCCTCCACCTGGGCGTCACCCCCGGAGTTTAGAATAGAGTTTGTCTTAATGTAGTACCATTATAATATCGGGATTTTCAGGCCGAAACGGAGCTGGGGAGTTTCGAAATAGAGGAAATCCCCAATCTTCTTCTGGGCATAACCTGAATCTTCAAAACCCTTGGAAACCGATTCTTTGTAATCCTGCCCTAACACGTAGAGGCCGAAACCGATGTCCCCAAAGAGCCTAAAATGGGGATCCAGCTCCCATTCATACCCTACCGCAGGACTGATACCGAAAGGACTGAAACTGTCGAAGCCGCCTTTCTCGGAGTCAATACGGAACGATACAAGGCAGCGGAGGTAGGGCTTGGGGATCTTCGGTTCATTCATGCGGAAACGGTATCCTAAACCGAGACGGGGTTCCAGCAGGGAAAGGGCATTAAAGCTGGTTTTCAGCGGCTTATCGTTATCCGTCAGGGCAAAACCAAATATCTGCTGCCCCATTCCCACACTGAAAAACCAGCCGTAGGATTTAAGGGCAAAGGAAACGTCCAGTTCGGGGATACGGGCCTGTAACAGAGTCAAATCTATCGAAAAGTGATTGAAACGCTGCTGGGGCAGCATCAGAACTCTTCGATCCCGGTCGGCAAGGAAAGTGCCTCTCCGTACCGCATAGTTCCAGTGGGTCATCTCCCAGTCGTAGGTGGCCGGCATGGGCACGTAGAGACTTATCTGTCCCGAGGGAGGAATGGTCAGAACACCTGTGGTAATCCCGGTAACCTGGGCGCCGGGAGGGCCGATAATCGACAGTTCGGGCCGGATTATGGGTTTGATAAATTCTTCCAGATCGTTTGCCAGAGATATCCAGTAATAGGCGATGAGATCCGCCTCGGTGGGGACACTTTCATCAATAACATTCTCCACCGTATGGAGGGGGTTAAAAGAGTCGCGAATCGTGTAACGGGCCCGGGCATGAGGATTGACCACATCGATCTCTCCGTCCAGAAAAATATCTACGGTAACAAAGTAGCCTTCCCTGGCGGCCTGCGCCTGGAGACCTGCGCCGCCATCATCCGCAAAATAGGAAAAAGACCTCACTCTGGCTGTATTGGAGACATTCCCCAGTACGCAACGGATCGAATAATCCCAGTAGTCTTTGTCGGGGAAGGGGCCTGCGTATTCATCCCATACATAAACACCCGCCTCGGTGGCAAGAAAATAAAAATCGTCGTCAATCCTGAAACGGTAGAGCACGTCAAGACTTCCCGGTATGAGTTCGGTTTCCGTGTAACCGCTCTGGGCGCTTAACGCAAGCGGAAAGATAAGGATTGCAACAATAACCAAAAGGGGGGCTTTTACCATTTCATCATCACTCCAATCGAAGTATAAAAATCATCCTTCCCAAGCTTTGCCTTGTCAAAAGCATCCCGCTCGTAACTCAGCGCGGCAGGAGCACGGAGAGAACCTGTAATGGCCCACTGGGGGAAATGGTATTCCAGGCCCAGCCAGATTGGATCCGCCTGAAAATTGGATTCCTTGTTTGAGAAGAGGAAGGCAATACCGCTGCCGACAAGGAAACGGAAACGCCAGGTATTCCTGGGCTGGAGATACAATCCTCCTCCCAAGCGAAGTTCCTGGTGCAGGGCGTCCTCGCCTCCGGAAAGGACGCTGTTGTCACGCCAGAATTCCCAGTCGGTCTGCAGGAAAAACCTGTCCGGCGCCAGATGCAGACGGTATTCAAGACCTGCCGCATAGTTATCCATGCCCCGGAAAGAAGAATTCAAACCCAGAGAGTGCCTGGTACGTTTCTGGAGGCTCTTTAATTCCTTTTCCTCTTTGGTAATTCCATTGGGCAGAAAGAATACCTCGGACCAGAAACCCTTCTTGACCGCAGTCCCGGTAACTTTCCTGTTTTGGGGAAAGAGAACCAGTTCCCCATCCAGTGTTCCCTGTTCTATTTTTCCCGCGCTCTTTCCGGTTTCGTCCCCGTACAATATCTCCATGCCTTCCTGGTAGGATCTGTACTTCTGCCCCTCCCCGACTGCGGCAAGGCCGTCAAAACGGAGAGACGCTTCCGATTTGCGCCAGGAATTTGACAGCCTGGAGAGGGAAGCGTCGATCACGGCGGGAGCGGAAACTCCCGCTATCAGGGCTACGGAAAAAGAATCTGTGGCAAGTACATCGTTTTGAGAGAGGCTGTACAGATCGTAGCGCCAGAAGAGCCGGTCATCCCGAAAGAGCGTGGAAAGCGCCAGGGCGTATTGAGTACCCGTTCCAATGCAGGCATCAAACAGTCTTGCCCTGTCAATTCTTATCGAATTTTCCGCCGCTTCCAGGGGAAGAGTCCGGGTATATTGCAGGTTCAAGGTTCCCAGCATCAAAACGGCCGCTTCTTCGGTGTACTTTATGGCATTGATTATATCTTCTTCATCCCCGTCGTAACCCTGGTGACTCAATAAAAAGACAAGGGGATTAGTTTCCTCCTGAGCCCCGGTGTAAGCCGGAAAAACAGGGAGAAACATCAGTACGGAAACTGCCGGGATGAGAAGTGAAAATAATTTTTGCAGAAGTTTGGTTTTCATCTTATTTTTCGGTCATTACCTCTACGCCGTCCCAGCTTTCCGGAGGCGGATTTTTACTATATACACGGCAACGTTCCCTGAAACGCAGGGCCGCCGGATCCTCGGGCAGCAGGGCAAGAACCTTTTCAAAGAAGCCCAGACTCTCCTTAAAATTCCGCCTGTAGTAGAGGGCAGCGCCTTCGGCATGGAATTTCCAGGCTTCTTCCTCCTGGGGAGAAGGCTTGAGCCGGGTAGTGTAGATGAATACTCCCATCTTTTTACCCTTCACCGCAACCCGGTCTATTACCCGGCAGGGCAGTTCGTTTTTAATCTTTTCCGCCACCATTTCGCTGAATAGAATCGGTTCATGGTACATTTTGGTAAGGCCTTCCAGCCGGGAAGCAAGGTTAACAGCGTCCCCGATAACCGTATAATTCATCTTCTTGTCACAGCCGATATTTCCTACGGTTACCTGACCAAAGTTGATCCCAACGCCGATGCGGAATTCCGGCGCCCTGAGTTCTCTCTGTATACGGTTAAATTCTTCAAGACCGTCCATCATTTCAAGGCCGGCCATGACGGAAGAGAGGGCATCGTTTTCGCCGAAAACCGGAGCGCCGAACATCGCCATGATGGCGTCCCCGATATATTTGTCCACTACCCCGTTCCGGTTAACAATAATATCAACCATGATGGAAAAATAACGGTTAAGAGAATTGACAAGTTCATCCGGAGCCATGCCTTCTGAAATAGCAGTAAAACTACGGATATCGGAAAAGAGAATGGCAATATCCCTGTTGTTTCCCACCAGCATCTTTTCGGGATTGATAAAGACTTCGTCGATTACATCCTTGGGTACATAGAGCTGGAAAATATTGCGGATCTTGGTTTCCCGTTTCCGGGCCGAGGCCGCCTCGAATGCATACTGGCGGATCTGCGCATAAGCCCCGGATATGGTCTTGAGCATGCTGTTGAACGTATGGGAAAGCTGTCCAATCTCATCATTATAGTAAACAGGCGCCTCTTCGTTCATAGTGTTTGTTT
>JAITES010000164.1 GCA_031281925.1 Treponema sp.
TGATTTACTGGATAATGAGTAACTTACTTACCCTGGTTCAGCAGGTGGCGATTAACCGGTATATAGCGGCAAAGAAAGCCGCGGCCGCTGCGGAAGCCCCTCCGGCTCCCCAGCCCAAAATTGCACCCAAAAAAAGAAAAAAGAGATAGATGGGACTGTTCCCAAACCAGGTGAGGTTTTGGAATAACTCAAGCTGCCTGAGCGTTTTGGGGCTTTACCTTATAACAAGAGGAGAAAAAATATGGTCTATGAATTTGAAGGCCGTACCGAAAAAGAGGCTATCGACAGGGCCGCGGAAGAACTCGGTCTTGAAAAAGATGATTTTGATGTTGAAATTGTAGAGACGGTTAAACAGGGGCTCTTCAAGAAAGGTTCCGTAAAGATACGGATACATACTGACAAACCGGTAGAAGGTTACAAACCGGAAAAAGAGCCCGGTGTCGGCGATGTGACGAAAGACCCGGGAGCGGAAGGCGGGGGTGCCCGTTTCAGTCAGGCGGTTTATGGCGATCCTGAGGCAAAAAATGACTTTGAACAGAAGATCATTGATTTTATAACGGGTCTCATTGAGCACATGGGCTATCCCGGCAAGGTAAGTATACTCTTCCGGGAAGACAAAAAGCTGGGACTCAAGATCGATTCGGAATATTCGTCGATCCTCATCGGAAAAAAAGGAAAGAATCTAGACGCCATCCAGCTATTGGCCAATATCTACGGCGGGCGGCAGGGCCGGGAAGATACCCGGATCATCCTGGACAGTGAAAATTACCGCATACGCCGGGAAGAATCCCTCGTGCGTCTGGCCTACTCCGTTGCGGATCGTGTCCGGGAAAACCGGGGTTCCATACTCCTGGAACCGATGAACCCCTTTGACCGCCGTCTGATCCACACCACCCTGAACGATATTGCGGATATTGAAACCAAAAGCGAGGGGGAAGGTTTATATAAGCAGGTGCGGGTCTACTATAGAGGATTAAGAGGTTAGAAATTGGGAAGCAGGAACCTGAACAGCAGGCGGAACCGGGGACGCTTTGCCTGCCTGTTTTTTTTGCTGGGCTTTAGTACGCGGGTTTTTCCGGCCAGCCTGGAGGAACTGACAGGGGATGAACGGGCTCAGGCCCTGATCGCCGGAGAAACCCTGTCGGAAGTGCAGACAAAGAACCCCCAGACCCGGCTTCTGCCCCAGCATGCGGGACTAAGGCAGCTTGTGGAAGAAAGCATGCTGAAGCTCGTTCCCAACATCCTGGCGGAAAGCCTCGTCCTCTACAAAAAAGCCCCCAATGCCCGCAGAGCCATCTGGAATGAAGATGAGCGCCGCGCCCTGTACAATAACTCCGTCGCCATTTCAAGCCTCGCCGGAATCGAATACTATTCGGCTTCCCGCAAGCAAATGCGTACCTTCTATGAATATTCCAGGGTGATAGACAGCCCCGAATCAAAAAAAGTCCTCGACGATCCTTCCTTTGATGAGCCTCCGGCCTCCTTACGCATCTATGCTCGGCAGAAGGATCTTTCCTTTGGGGACAATATTTACCGCTATGATTTTTTTACAGACCTGGATTACCTGATCTTTACCCAGGAAAACCTGACCTCGATGAGATACGGCATCATCCCCGCCCTGGGGAAAAACAAACTGCGTTCCGTGGCGGCAGTCATTGACACAGGCGACGCCCTGCTTGTCTATGCCGCCTCCATGGCCGACGCGCCCTCAATCCCCGGCTTCACCGAGCGGATAAGCAACTCCTTTACCAACCGTGTCGCGGCCGTGCTGAAATGGTTTTCGGGCCAGGCGGATAAGGTGTTTGGGGAATAGCAGCTTAGGCCGTGGTTCTCCGCAGCCGCACATTTTCAATGTCATAGCTGAACAGTTCCCGCAGATCGTTTAAGCCCAGGGCCATCAGGGCCATGCGGTCTATGCCCAGACCCCAGGCCGCCACCGGAACATGGACACCAAGACTTTCGGCAACTTCGGGGCGGAAGATTCCGGAACCTCCCAGCTCAAACCAGCCCAGTATAGGGTGGCGGATATGGACTTCCACGGAAGGCTCCGTAAAGGGGAAGTAACCGGGAACATATTTGACTTCCTTTGCTCCGGCTACCTCGGTGGCAAACATCTCCAGCATTCCCAGGAGGGTTTTGAGGTTCACGTCCTCCCCCAGCACGATGCCTTCGGTCTGGTAGAAGTCCGCCCCATGGGTGGCATTTACCTGATCGTAGCGAAAGCAGCGGAGGATGCCGAAATACTTGCCGGGAATTTTGGCATGGGGCAGGGTTTTGGCACTCATCACCGTGCCCTGGCTGCGCAGGATCAGGCGCCGGGTAAAGTCCCGGTCAAAGGCATAGTTCCAGCCCCGGCTCCCGGTCTTGCCGCCGTTTTCGTGGGCGGAGGCTACGTTGGACAGCCAGGGTTCCTCAATAGATTTTGCATGTTCCGGCTTGGCAATACGGTACACGTCGTGAATATCTCTGGCGGAATGAAACTGGGGCATAAAGAGGGCATCCGAATTCCAGAATTCGGTTTCCACAAGGGGGCCGTCAAATTCTTCAAAACCCAGGGAAACAAGCTTGTCCTTGACTCCTTCCAGAAACTGGGAATAGGGGTTGCTGCGTCCCGGCACCAGACGGGTAGGCGGCACCTGCACATTGTATGAACGGAAAATTTTGCCCTTCCAGGCCCCCGTCTCCAGCATTTCGGGGCTCAGGGCGCCGACTTCTTCCCCGGTGATCCCGGCAGCCTTGAGGGCCGTGGAAACGGCCTCCCATTCGGACGTAAAACCGTAGATTACCGTTTCCCGGTCTATCTGCCGGAACGGGGCGTCCGCGGCGCCTCTCTTCTTTGCCATGCCCCCGATGGCGTCCTTTTCCGCGGGAGAAAGATCGGATTCTGAAAGGAGACTTTTCTCCGCCCCCTTTTCCAGGAGGCCCCGGATCAGGGCGAGATGCTCCGCTCCCGGGCCCCTCTTCGGCCTGCCGTTTTCAAGATCCTCCGCGGGCAGGGACATTACTACCTGCTTTTCCCCGTCCATGGCAAGAATACCCAGTTTTGAAAGGGAACCGAAGGCGCTGCCAATATCCCTGTTCTCCATGCCCAGTTCACGGGCAATGTCCGGCATCCTGAGGCCGCTTTTTATGCGGACAAGTTCTATGATCCGCTCTTCCGGACTGCCTTTTTCCTTCCATTGCCTTCCAAGATCTGTCATTTCATAAAAAACAGCGCTTTCCCGCCGGGTTTCTTCTACAATACCCTTGCCGGCAAGCCAGGACAGGGCCTGGTTTCCGTTTCCGCTCTTAAAATTGAGATCCTTTTCAACTTTTTCAATGCTAAGTTCATCCCCCTTCTTACAGGAAAGGATGATCTTGATCTCCAGAGGATGGAGATTTTTCACCGTATTTTGAATATCAACCATAATTTCTCCAATTTTGCACAGAATACCAGCATCGTACCGTTTTGAGAAGGGGGAGCTTTCGGTAACATTTCAAAATGAGGCGCCTCGGGGGGAACTTGCTCCGAAGCCATGCGGGTTTTGGGCAAGCTTACTCTTCTCTCCCCATCCTGCCCGCTTTGACCATAATATCCTTAAAATACCGGGCTTCGTTTTCGCTTAGGCCGGCCCGCAGGATAAGATCCCGGATGAAGCGTTCCTGCTCCTCCCTGCCGGGGTGCCTGTAGAAACCCAGCTTTTCCAGAGCAGAACTTATCGAAAAGGTCAGTTTTTTTGCCGCGTCCATGGAAATGGGTTCCCAATGGCCCTTGACTGCCCGGGACTCCGCCGGTTCGGCCATAAGCAATTCCCAGGCATAGATCTGCACCGCATGGGAAAGATTGAGGGAGGGAAAGCGTTCATCCGCGGGAATATGGCTGGCAAAGCTGCACAGTTTCAGTTCGGCGTCGTCCAGACCGAAACGTTCATTGCCGAAAACGATGCCCACGGAGCCTCCGGGCCGTTCACGGAGGAAGGAGGCCAGTTCCCTGGGATCCATGCTTACCTGTTTACGGCCCCGGCCGCGGCGCCGGGTAGTCCCCACAAGGAGACTCAGATCCGCAGCCGCTTCCTCCAGACTGTTGTAAAAGGTGCTTTCTTCCCAGATCCGCTCCGCATGGACTGCCCTGGCCCGTACAGGCAGGTCTTCCCGGCTGCCGGCTTCCGGTTTTCCGCCCGGAAACGCGGGATTTGCCTCCTCGCCTTCCTTCCCGCAGACGATCCGCAGGCGGGAAAGCCCCATATTCATCATGACCCGGCAGACAGCCCCCACATTCCCCGGTTCTGAAGGTCTTGAAAGGATTATTACGGCATCTTCCAGCTTCATTTCGCCATTATAATATAAAGCCGTTCCAAGATCCGGCGGGATCCCAATTACGGAACAAGTTCATCTTAAAGTTTTTTCCAAATCGGAAAGAAAAGACTTGAAATAGTTGACAAATCTTGAAATAATATGGTTATAGGAAAATTTATAGAAAAGCTATATACTAGTTTGACAAAAACAAAAAAAATTAGTATGATGGGTTGAAGTATCAGTATCCGATAGCAGGTAAAGGAGTACCCCATACTTGCCGGGTATGGGCGAGGGAGAGTCATGACAAACAACGATATTGTTCCTGGTTTTGATGATGAAAAAGATGAAAGCCTCAAAATCAAGCTTCAGAAAGTAAACGAAGCGGAAGGCTGTCTGGTTCTCTACCTTACGGGGTACATTGACACCTATAATTCCAATTATTTCCAGAAACGGGTAACCAAGGCTATTGAAAGCGGTTTTATCCGCCTGATTTTCCAATGCGGCGGTCTTAACTACGTGTCATCCACCGGTATCGGCTCCTTTACCGCCTTCCTCAAGCAGGTAAAACCCCGCGGCGGGGATCTCGTTCTTCTGGAAATTCAGCCCAAAGTCTACGAAGTGTTCCAGCTCCTCGGTTTTTCCCAGTTTTTTAACATCAAAGATAATCTGGACGATTCGATCAACTTCTTCCGTACCGGAAGCGCGGCGGAATCGGTATCGCTTTTCCCCAAAGTTTTTGCATGCCCGATCTGTTCCAAGAAGCTTAAAGCTCTCAAACCCGGCCGTTTCCGCTGTTCGGAATGCAAGACCATTCTTGCTATCGATAATGCGGGCCAGGTTTTCCTGGGTTAACCCGATTTTTCAGGGAATTAATGGAAAATAAAATAGAACGATACCTCATTGACCTCATGTTCAATTACCGGGAGATTGATAAAGACATCTGGCTTCTGGAAGATGAAGAGCACGGCCTTGTCAATGTGGCCGTTTCCCGGGTGGAAAACATCGTCATTGTCCGGGTTGTTGTGATGGAAGTTCCAAACACGAAGGAACAGCCGGAATTCTTCAGGAAGCTTCTGGAACTCAACGCCAGGGATCTGGAGCATGGAGCTTACGGGATTGAAAAGGACGAGGTCGTGCTGATCGATACTCTGGAATACGACACCATGGATCTGGAGGATTTCAGAGCCACTCTGGACGCCTTCAGCCTGGCCCTTACCCAGCATTATCCCATCCTTTCCGGGTACCGGAAATAAGCGGCGTATGTTGCGCCTAATCGGAGGTTACCATGGGTGTTTTTTCACGGCTTAAAACCCTTATTTCTTCAAATGTAAACGATCTCATCAACAAGGCTGAAAAACCTGAAAAAATGCTCAACCAGCTCATTATTGACATGAATCAGCAGCTGATCGAATCGAAGAAAGCGGTAGCCATGGCTATTGCCGACGAGAAGAAGCTTGAACGGGAACGGGATAATCAGCAGGCGCAGTCCCAGGAATGGGAACGCAAGGCCATGCTGGCAGTCCAGGCCGGAAAAGATGATCTTGCCAAGGAAGCCCTGATCCGTAAGCAGGAGTATGAAAAGGCTGCCCAGGAGTATCAAAAGCAGTGGGAAGCCCAGAAAACTTCGGTGGAAAGCCTCAAGGAATCGCTTCGGGAACTGCAAAAAAAGATAGAAGAGGCCCAGCGGAAGAAAAACCTCCTTGTTGCCAGGGCAAAACGGGCCGAAGCCCAGCAGAAAATTCAGGATACCATCTCCAATGTTTCGGGAAATCGCAGCGCCTTCGATGCCTTTGACCGTATGGCCGCCAAAGTAGACCAGATGGAAGCCCAGGCGGATGCCGCCAAAGAACTGGAAGACCTTTCCGCCGATGCGAACCTCGAAAAACGCTTCGCGGAACTTGAAAAGTCAGACTCCAGCGCCGATATGATGCTCCTGGAACTCAAGGAGAAGATGAGGGCTCTGCCTGAACATTCCGGCGAAACAGGCAAGGAGTAGGGAGATTTTTCCCTGTTTTTCACAAGTTATCCACAAGTTTAGCTCAGCTGATTAATACGTTCTTATTTCCGGCCCGTGTATAAAGTTGACTATTTTGTATAATTTTATGTTTTTTTGTATTTAACTCCTTGTATTACAAAGATTTACGTTTTATATAATACTGAGATTCCGACTAAAATATTAATCATGTATAAAAACTGATACATCCCCTGTTTTCCCCGAATTTGTATACAAGTTGTGCACAGGCGCCCCGGAGCCATCTGCCGAACCCCGTATTGCGAACCCTTGCATGGAGGGATGAGCCGTGTTAGGCTCAAAGTGTGAAAAGCGGAGTTGCGAATCTGGCCCGTCTCATCCTCTTTTTCAGTCTTTCGTTTGTGGGAATCTTTATCTTTTCAGCCCTGCTGCGCTTCCTCATCATAAAAACTCAAGCCGCGGGCATCTTTCCTCCCCAGGGAGAGCGGAATTTATCCGAATTTCTTGAAGCGGCGCGCTGGGCGCTGGCTCTTTCGGCTCACGGCGCCATCCTTTCGGCCCTGTCCTATTCGGCAAGAAGGAGAATTTTTGCCCCCTTGAGTATTCCGGTGATTGTTTTTCTTGCCTGCGCCATGAGTTTTATTGGTTTCTGGGCCCTTGAACGGGCAAATTTCCTTCCGCCCGCCCAGTTTCCTCCAAAGACATTGGGACAGCCCGGTCTAATACTCACCCAGAGCGGATCCGTAATCGTGCTCCTCGAAGAGCCCGAAAAAATTTACGGCCCCCGTGTCGTGGCCATGGACGGACAGCCTCTCCTCTTCCAGGAGAACCCCAGAGGGCCCGGCAACTCGGGCGCCTATCTGCCCCGTCTTCCCTTTATTTCCCGGGCGCCCTGGTTCCTCCGGAGCCTTGCCATCGACATAAATCTGGCTGGTCTACAGATGGAGGCCCTGTTCAAGCAGGGCCCTGTCCCCTTCATTATCTATGCGGGAGCGCTTATCTTCCTTCTTGCTTCTTTCCGCTTCATCCTGGAATTTTCCGTCTGGCCTTTGGCCAACTTTTTTCTGGGAATTCTGGCAGTCCGGGGAGTCCTGGCTCTGGAGAGTTTTGTTAATTCCCCGGAAATTGCCGATTTTTTGGGCTTCTACCTTGGACAGCCTGAGCTTTCCGCCTATGCGGTTCCCCTAAGCTGGTGCCTCTTTGCGGTCTTAATCTGCCTCTATACCTTCCTTGTTTCTCTGATAAAAAAAAGGCAGAAAAATGAAGTTTAAAAAGGACACTTTTCTTTCCCATTCGGGGTTTTTTTTCATATATCTCATTCTCGCCTCTGCCCTCATTGTTGGGTTTAGCTGCTTTTTCCCCGGAGAGAGAATTCCGCTGGGTATCTATGCAAGCCCCTGGCGTCTTCTGCGGGGTGTATCCCGGATCATCAACCTTTTCCCGGCACTGGTGCTTTCCGGCCTGGTGATCCCTTTTGGGTTTCTGGAGAGTAAAAGCACGGGAGCGGCGGCCCTGTTTCTGGAACGGATGAGGGGGCCTCTTGTCGCCGCTATCGTGGGCGCAATCCTAAACGCCATCCTCTATTTTGTTGCCCTGCCTCCGGTTGATGCGGCTTTGTCGGGGATGCGGTACCGGGGGGAACTCTATGTTTCTTCCCTCAGTCAGGCTAAAATCGCCGCCGCAGAGGGAAACTGGAACGAAACTGCCCGGTATATAGGTATTTGCGACAGTATCTGGCCTGAAAGCGCCGGGGCCAGGGATCTGCGGGAAGAGGCCGCTCTGCAGGTTGAAGAACGCCGTTATGAGGAAACGCAGGAAGAGGCTGCCGAATACCCAAGCGCCCAGGTAAGCGCCCTGCCGGGGCAGCGGCAGCCGGTAAACGCCAGGGAAGCGCTCGACATGGCGGAAACTGCCCTGGGGGAAAAACGGTACTTTGATTCCCACTGGCTGGCAACTCTTGCCGGAAGAATCGCCCCGGAAGGCAGTCCCGAAGAGGCCGATGCCGCACGGCTTGCAAGCAGGGCCTGGAATTCGCTGGAGGCCATGTCTCCCGGCGGCAGGGAAGAGGAAATCAGATCCGATTTTTTCCTGAAACGTTCAGGTTACGAGGCCATGATTGCCGGGGAGTGGATCAGGGCCTACTATATCTTCCGGGAACTAAAGGAAAGGACGCCTCAGGATCCCGATGTAGAGGCATTTCTTGCCAAAAGCGAAGCGGGGAGCAGGGAATCGGCCTTCTTTACCGATGAAATTGAGATGCTGGGGGAACTTATAACCGGGGCGGTTTTCTCCATTCCATACAGGGATCCGTATCGCAGTCCCGATTCTCCCTTTACCGGCCGGGGGGTGCTGCGTTTCCTGTCCCTCTCCTGCTTTCCCGACTATTCCTGGGCCATGGGTCTGGAATTCCTTGCCTGGGACGGAGAAGGGGTTTCCAGGGTAAAGGCTCCCTACGCCCAGATTCTCCCCAAAACTCTTGGAAACCGTCCCATGACGGCGGTAAAGATGCGGGCGCTGGATCCCTATGATGAAAAAATCCGTTTTGAGCCGGTCATAGAGGGGGATGCCCTCTCTGTGGTGGGGGATGCGGAACTCTTAATCGATCTGCCCTACGACAGTTTTCTGCTCCTGAAAGACCTGAGGCAGGGAGAAAACACCCTGTCCGTGGGGGAACTTTTTACCGCCGCCCGGAGCCTCGGTCTCTCCGGCTACCTGCCGGAGAGCTTCCAGGCCGAAATTATCCGCCGTCTGGGCGGGCCCCTCTTTCTCCTGCCCCTGGGCATCCTGGCCCTCAGCCTCGGCTGGCGTTTGCGCCTGCAAGAGCGTGCGCAAGAGCGCCTGCAGGTACATTCACGGAAAAGGCCCTATGTCGCCGGTATTCCCATGCTCTTCGTGCTGCCCCTGGTATGGAACGGAATCTTTGAACTTTTCAGGGTGATCATCGAAGCGGCGGGTGTTCAGCTTATCTTCAAGGCAGGCTTTTTCTGGGCCTTCTTCGCCCTTATCGGAGGGGCCGCAGTCTTCTTCATCCTGTCTCTGATACTCTTTGCCATGAGTCCCTCCGAATTGTAAGCGCAGGGAAGCGGGACTAATCTTCCCGGTTTAGCTCAAGGTACGCTTCTTTGATTTTTACGAAGGCCTTTGCCGCTTCCTCCTGCTGGCTGGGGCTGAGAGCCGCCATACTGTCCGGATGAAACTGGAGGGCGAGTGTATGGTAGCAGGATTTGAGTTCCTCCGCCGAGGAACCGGGCTTGAGACCAAGGATACGCCAGCATTCTTCCTCGTCGGCCCTGGCGCGGCCGGGAAGCCCTGTTCCGGTCCGGAACGCGGGATCGAGGATCAGGGCGATTCCTGCGGCGATCTCCCGGGCGGCAGAACCTCTGGCAAGCGCGTAGAGGGCCTTGGCAAGGAGGGGGAGATCCCCCCTGGAAGAACGCCGGGAAACGAGGCTTTCCGCCAAAAGAATATGATTTATGGTTTCAATCCGGGAAACCGCAATACGGCAAAAGGCTTCGACAAAGGGTATTTCTTCCCGGTCCCGGGGAAAAACACTCCTGACGGTTTGGATGATCTCTTCATGTACCGCTTCCGTTTCCTGTCTCACGGGATTTTTCCCGATGATGTACAGGGAAAGGGCGCAGAAAGCGGCGAGTCCCGGTTCGCCTTCCTGTAAGTTCTGCAGTTCAGGCTCGTCAAAGTAGCTCCTGACGGAGCGGTCTTCGATTGCCTGGGCAAGGATCTCCTGCAGAAGATAGCCGAGAAGCACACCGATAAAGAAACCGGTAAAGCCCCCGATAATACCGGCAAAACCTCCGGCAAGAGATCCGGCGATACGGCGGTGTCTGTATAAAAACCGGCCTGCCCTATTCACCTAACCGCTTCTCTCTATGACAGCGCCCAGGGAGGAAAGCCGCTCCACAAGATTCTCGTAACCCCGTTCAATCTGGTAGGTGTTGCGGATAATACTCTTTCCCCGGGCGCACATGGCGGCGATGATCATCGCCATGCCGGCCCTCACATCGGGGCTTACCAGTTCCGAGGCGCTGAGCTTTGAAGGGCCTGTAACCACCGCCCGGTGGGGATCGCAGAGTACGATCCTGGCCCCCATGGCGATAAGTTTATCTACAAAGAACATACGGGATTCAAACATCTTCTCGTGGATAAGCACCGTCCCCTTTACCTGGGTGGCTACAACGGTAACGATGCTGGTAAGATCCGGGGGAAAGCCGGGCCAGGGGGCATCGTCGATCTTGGGGATCATGCCGCCGAGGTCACTGTTCACCGTCATGGACTGCCTGGCCGGTACATGGATCAGGTTTCCTTCATGCTCCCAGACGATACCCAGCTTTCCGAATGCGAGCCGGGCGGAACGGAGATCCCTTACGGCGGCTCCTTCGATGGTAAGCTCCCCCCTGGTGGCGGCTGCAAGACCGATAAAGGAGCCAACCTCCATAAAGTCCGCACCCACGGCAAAATCCGTTCCTGAAAGTTTTGAAGTTCCCGTGATGGTAAGAATATTTGAACCGATGCCTTCGATCCGGGCTCCCATGGAAACAAGCATCCGGCAGAGATCCTGCACATGGGGCTCGCTGGCCGCATTGGTGAGGATCGTAATCCCCCCGGCAAGCACCGCTGCCATGATGGCGTTTTCCGTTGCGGTAACGGAAGCTTCATCAAGGAAGATGTCCGCACCCCTCAGGGCTTTTGCCGTAAAGGTAAACGAATCACTGGTTTTAACCCTGGCGCCCAGTTCGGTAAGAGCCAGAAAGTGGGTATCCAGCCGCCGCCTGCCGATAACGTCCCCTCCGGGGGGAGGCAGTACAGCCTTGCCCGTCCGCGCCAGGAGAGGACCTGCAAAGAGGATCGAAGCCCGGATCTTCTGTGCGTGTTCCGCCGGTATTGCGGAAGATTTTATATCCGTCATGACAAGCCGCCAGGCGCCGGGCCCCAGGCTCTCCACGCTGCCGCCGAAAGACTGATATATCTCCAGCATTACCTGTACATCTTCAATGGCAGGAATATTCCGCAGTACCACAGGCTCACCGGTGAGCAGCGCCGCCGCGATGCAGGGAAGGGCGGCGTTCTTGTTCCCGCTGGCCCGTATGTTTCCGCCGATGGGATGGCCGCCTTCGATCAAATACTCGCTCATTCCACTCCTTACACTTGTGGCCCAAGACCACATATTTGACTCTACCCTCCATGAGGAGTATTGTCAAATTCAGGAAATTAATGTATGAATTCTTCCGGACTATCCGGTATAAAGGAATTAAAACCGTTATTTGATGGCTCGTAACAGAACATTTTTTTTTCTTTTCATTTTTTGCTGCGGCGGACTTTTTGCCCAAAATTTCAAGCCCTTCACGGTACTGCATGTCATAGAAACCCAACACTTTGAGATCATCTACCCTTCCGAGTCCGAAGAAACGGCCCGGACTCTTGCGGGTTTTGCGGATTCCGTCTACGAAAAGGTTTCTTCCTCGCTGGGCTTGAGCCTCTCGCGGAAAGTGCCGGTAAGCATCACGCCCCATACCGAAGAATTCAACGGCTACATGAACCCCATGCCTTTTTTCCACATTTTTCTCTTTGATACCCCGATAGATCCTGAGTGGACAGGTTTTGAAAATTCCCTGGAAAAGCTCTTTATTCACGAGATGAGCCATGCGGTTTCGATGAGTGTCAAAAGCCCGTTTTACAGTGTTCTCCACCGCATCTTTGGGGCCTGGGTCTACCCCCCGGCCATGACCGTTCCCCGCTTTATGACAGAGGGGCTTGCGGTAAAATTTGAAAGTGCTGACGGCGGCGGCAGGGCAAACGATCCCCTAATCCGGCAGACGCTTATACAGGCCCATGCGGAAGGCGCTTTTTTAAGTCCTTTCCAGGCTTCGGGGGTCTGGGATCTGCCCGCAGGTTCCCACCATTACAACTACGGAGCCTACTTTTCGGCATATCTTGAAGAACGATACGGCCCGGAAAAATATGCGGAACTCTGGCAGGCCCTGGGCAGGCTGTATCATTTTACCTTCTTTTTTTATAACTTCAATTTTTACAATGCCTTTAAGAATGTATACGGGGAAGCTTTCCTTGATGTCTGGAAAGACTTTGAAAAAAATTTTGAGCTGAAGGGACTTGAAGACAATGCCCGGGGAAGATTGTCCGGAAAGAGGCAGCTGATCACCGCGGTGGCCTCCGGAGGCGGCAGGATCTTTGTTTTTGACAGGATACGCCGGCAGCTTATCCGGCTGAACGCCGGAGGGAAGGAAGAGCGGGCCTTCTTTACGGATACTTCGGCCTACGGTATTGATGCTGATGAAACCGGGGAAAATCTTCTTGTTTCATCCTACCAGTATACGGGGAGCCTCGCGGAGGCGGTGGTAAGGGAGTATTCCGCGGATGGCAGGCTTTCGGGCCGGGTCTGGCGGAATCTCTATTCGGGAGTCTACTTCCGGGAGGGGCTGGCGGGACTCCGTGCGGAACGGCACAGTAACAGCCTCGTGTACCGCAGGAAGCCGGGCAAGGCCGGCCCGGAAAACGAAGAGGTACTGCTCCGGGGAAATGCCGAACTGATCTTTTCCCGGCCCGCAGCCCTGAATGATGAATGGATTGTCTTTACGGCGCTCCGCCGGGGAAAACGGGAACTGGGACTCTACCATTATCCTTCGGCCCTGGTTTACAGGCTTGTTTCGGATCTTCAGGATGATGAAAGCTACTGGTCTTACATGCGCTGGCTCAATGTTTCCGGAGGCCGGATCCTTTTCGGCTACGAAAACTCAGGAGGCATGTACAAGCTCGGCATGATTGATCCTGAAAAAATGGAGGCAGTCTTCTCCGAAAGAAATTTTTCAGGCGGGGTGAGCATGCCCGTACTTGCGGAAAACAGGATCTTTTACCGGGGAGCCTTTAGCAGCTGGGACGCGTTGATGCAGTACCCTGAAGACGCCGAATCCCTGAGCGGACGGCGGGCCTCCCTTCATCTTGCAGCATGGAATAGGGAAGAACGCCTTGAAGCAGGGCTGAAACCGGAGGGAGAAGAGATTCCGCTTCCCGCGGCCTCTTCCGGGAATTCCCCCCTGAAAAGCAGACTTTACAATCCGGTAAAGTATCTCAATCCTTTCCGGCTCTGGGTTCCCTACCCCCTTATCCGTGAAGTCCGGGGTGGAAACTATAGTTTTGACGGCGGAGGCTTCTTCTCCTACCTGAGCGATGCCGCCGACCTTAACACCGCGGAACTCTATGCCGCCCTGGATGCCCGTTCATGGATGGCCTATACCGACATAAACTGGACTAATCTGAATCTGGGTTTCCCTTTGCGGATTCACTTTCGGGATGATATAGACAAAACAGGGCTCAATACCTACCGCGTTACCCAGGGCAGTCTTACCGTTTCGGCTAACCATTACCTTTGGGATGACCGGAACCGGCTGGGCTTCAGCGCGGAAATGGGAGCGCATGCCTATGCCCTGGATCCGGAAAACGGAAGTTCCGCCTATACCTGGAAATACGAAGACCGCCTCTACTTCAACTACATGGGCGGCCTGGAATTTTCAAGCCTCCGCCGCCTCAGCTGGGAAAGCTTCGGGCAGGGGCTGCGAACCGATATTTTTGCCCGTTTTACCCCGGATCACCTGCCTCCCCGGCTGGAAACTTCCCTGGAGGCAGCCTTTGAACCCTTCTTCCCGGCCCAACTGAGTCTTTACGGCGCCTGGGATACCAGAGGCATGAATCTTCAGGGTGAATCCCGGAATTTTACCGGCTCAATATTCTCCTCCGTATCCGCGGCGGAGTACTCAAACCCGGAAATCAACGCGCTTACCTGGATCTCCGGCGGACAGGCGGAATTCCGGCTTTTCCGGGCGGAGATACAGAAGAACATTTCCCATCTCTACTATAACCGCCTCATCGGTACATTGGCCTACCGGGCGGCTCTCTACGATTCCAGGGATATAAAAGAAATTGAGGGAACGTCGCTGGGAAACGATTACGCCCTTACCCAGTCGGTGCTGTTCCGTCTTGCCCTTTCGGCCTCCACGGTTTTTATCACTGCCGTACCGGTAAAATTTACTCCCAGCATCTACATGGTCTGGCGGGCCTCCAATGTGAATAACGGGGTTCTCAGTCTGAATGACGACTTCCGCTTCGGCTTTTTCTATTCACTGGAATACTAATACCCCATTAAACCTGTCCGGAAAGCTGATTTTTCGAACACCTCTATTGAATATTATTAAAAATTGTATAAAAATACCAAATCAGAGTAGTTTGTTCCGATACCGGCCGGGTTTTGGGACAGGCTCAAAGATTATCCAGTTTCAAAAGGAGAGTAAAATGAAAAGGACAATCAAAGTGTGTGCCCTGGTGATGATCCTTGCGGTGCTTGCGCTGCCGGTTTTCGCCGGAGGCAAGAGCGACGGCGCCGCCGGAGACAGCATCACCATCGGCGTGTTTGAACCCATGACCGGGGCCAATGCGGCCGGCGGTCAGATGGAGGTGGAAGCTATACGTCTGGCAAACAAGCTCTACCCAACCGTCACGGTCGGCGGCAAGGAGTACAAGGTCAACCTGGCAATCGTCGATACCAAGACCGACAAGGTTGAGGCCGCCAATGCGGTGGAACGTCTTATTGACCGGGAAAAAGCCTCGATCATCATCGGAACCTACGGTTCCTCCTTTGCCATTGCCGGCGGGGAAGTTGCCAAGGAAAAGAAGGTGCCTATTATCGGGACTACCTGTACCAATCCTCTGGTAACGCTGGGAAACGACTACTACTTCCGTGTCTGCTTTATCGACCCCTTCCAGGGGACTGTGATGAGCAACTTTGCCTTCAACGATCAGAAGGCCAGGACTGCCGTAATCGTTCAGGAAGTAACCAATGACTATTCGGTCGGTCTTGCCAATTTCTTTGTTGAAAACTTCAAAAAACTTACCGGGAACTCCAATTCGATTCTGGGAACCTTCAACTACCAGACCGGCGATCAGGATTTCAGCGCCCAGGTTACCCAGATCAAGGCCCTTAATCCTGATGTCATCTTTGCCCCCGGAAACTATACCGAATCCGCCCTTATCATGAAGCAGGCCCGCGAACAGGGTGTTAATTGTCCGGTTCTCGGCGGCGATACCTGGGATGTTCCCGAGTTTCTCGATGTCGGCGGCGCACGGGTAGAAGGCGCCCTCTTCTCAACCTTCTTTGACGGAGAAAATGCCGCTACCCCCATTACCGGGAAATTCATCTCCGATTACAGGGCGGATTATAAAACCGAGCCCTCCGGATTTGCCGCCCTTGCCTACGATGCATACCTGCTCTGCCTTGACGCTATCAAGCGGGCCGATTCTCTGGACAAGGAGAAGATCCGCGGCGCCATTGCCCAGACCAAGGGCTTTGTGGGCGCGGCCGGGGTAGTCACCCTGGATCAGAACGGGGATGCCGTAAAGGCCGCGGTTATTAAAACCGTCAAAAACGGCAAATATGTATTTCAGACAGTCGTGAATCCATAACCGCTGTTATGGATTAAAAATTGAAGGTTGGGAGTTGGCAGTAGTCCAATTCTCAATCTTCAATGCCAAAAGACATAAATGAGTATAGATTCGTTCCTGCAGTATCTGGCTAACGCCCTTTCGCTGGGCAGCCTTTATGCCCTTATTGCCATTGGTTACACCATGGTGTACGGCATCCTCCGTCTCATCAACTTTGCACATGGTGATGTATTCATGCTGGGAGGTTACTTTGCCTTCTATGCAGTAACCCTGTTTCTTATGCCCTGGTGGGTTGGCTTTATTGTAGCCTTCGGTCTTACCGGTGTTCTGGGCATAGCCCTGGAGCGGGTAGCCTATGCTCCGCTGCGGAACAGTCCCCGGATTTCGATTATGATCAGCGCCATCGGCGCTTCCTTTCTTTTTCAGAATCTGGCCACGGTTATCTTCGGCGGCCGGCAGAAACCCTTTCCCGTACCCGATATGTTCAACCGGGTCATTCAAATGGGCGCGGTTTCCGTAATGAGCGTCAGTTTCTTTATTCCTGTTTTGACAGCGATACTGTTGGTTATCCTTTTAATCATTGTTCACAAGACAAAAACCGGTATGGCCATGCGGGCAGTTTCCACGGATCTTGCGGCAGCCCGGCTTATGGCCATAGACGTTAACAAGATTGTTTCCTTTACCTTCGGCACCGGTTCCGTACTTGCGGCAATCGGCGGAGTCATGTGGGCGCTCAAGTATCCCCAACTTAACCCTACCATGGGAACCGTACCAGGGCTGAAATGCTTTATCGCTGCCGTCATCGGCGGTATCGGCAATATCGGCGGCGCGGTGCTGGGAGCCTTCCTCCTGGGCCTTATTGAGATCATGATCATGGCCTTTCTTCCCACGCTTACAGGCTACCGGGACGCCTTTGCATTTATTCTCTTGATAATAGTATTACTCGTGAAGCCTTCCGGTCTTCTGGGGAAACACCAGATAGAAAAGGTGTAGGAAACCATGACGCTTAACAAAAAAACAAGGCTGATACTGAGTATTGCGGGAGTTCTTCTCATCGCATTGTTTATACTTTTTGCGGACAAGACTTTCAGTTCCTTCAACCTGCGGATCTTCAACCTCTGCGGAATCTACATTATTCTTGCCCTTTCGCTCAATTTGATTAACGGTTTTACAGGCCTCTTTTCTCTGGGGCATGCGGGTTTCATGGCCCTGGGAGCCTATGTAAGCGCCCTTCTTACCATGAGCCCTGCCCAGAAGGAAATGAATTTCTTTATGGCTCCCATAGAGCCCTGGCTTGCCGGCATACAGCTTCCCTTTATTCCCGCGCTGATCATTGCCGGAGCGGTATCCGCCCTTGCCGGCTTTCTTATCGGTACTCCGGTACTCCGCCTCCGGGACGATTACCTCGCCATCGCCACCCTGGGTTTTTCCGAGATCATCCGGGTGGTGATCACCAACATGCAATCGGTGACCAACGGCGCTCTGGGCATCAAGGGCCTCCCCAAATTTTCTACCACCTGGATGATCTGGTGCCTGGCTTTTTTAACGGTAGTATTCATGTTCGCCCTTATCCGTTCCGCCTTTGGCCGTTCCTGCATGGCTGTCCGGGATAACGAAATAGCGGCCCAGGCCATGGGCATAGATGTCGCAAAAATAAAAATCCTCAGTTTTACCATAGCCAGTTTTATTGCCGGAATCGGCGGGGCGCTGCTGGGTCACATGATGAGTACCATTGATCCCAAGATGTTCACCTTTGCGCTTACCTACAATATTGTGCTCATCGTGGTACTGGGAGGCAACGGAAGCATCACAGGCTCCGTAATCGCAGCGATTGTGGTGACCATCTCCATGGAGGCTCTGCGTTTCCTTGACGGCCCCCTCAACTTTATCTTTGTGCAGACCAACGGACTTCCCGGTTTAAGGATGGTAGTGTTCAGCATCCTGCTTCTTGTGGTGGTTATAAACCGGCAGCAGGGCCTTATGGGGAAAACCGAATTTTCCTGGGAACTCCTTGCCGGCATCAAACCCGCAATCGGAGCGTACTTTTCAAAAAAAAGCGGCAAGGAGAGCGCCTGATGCTGCTTACCAAACATGTTACCATGCAATTCGGCGGACTTACCGCGGTCTCCGATTTTACCACTGTTGTCAATGACGGAGAAATTGTAGGACTCATCGGCCCCAACGGTGCGGGAAAGACTACGATTTTTAACATGATCACCGGAGTCTATACTCCCACCAGGGGCCAGATACTCCTTAACGGCAAAGAAATTGCCGGCATGCCGTCCCACAGAATCACCGAAATCGGTATTGCCAGAACTTTTCAGAATATCAGGCTTTTCCATGAAATGACGGTGCTGGAGAATATCCTTGTGGACTGCAACCTCAGGGAAAAACCTTCGCTCTTTGAATCGGTGCTGCATCTGCCCGCTTACCTTAAAAAGGAGGCAAAGAGCAAAAACTTTGCCCTGGAACTCCTTGATTCGGTAGGACTTCTGTCGAATGCCAATGACAACGCAGTATCCCTGCCTTACGGCAAGCAGCGCCGTCTTGAAATTGTACGGGCCCTGGCTACAAAACCCAAGCTTCTCCTGCTTGATGAACCTGCCGCGGGCATGAATCCGCAGGAATCATACGAACTCATGGACTTTATCGTTTCCGTCAGGGACAAATTCGATATTTCCGTACTCCTTATCGAACACCACATGCAGGTGGTTATGGGAATCTGTACTCGGCTTTATGTACTGGATTACGGCATTACCATTGCGGAAGGCACTCCCCAGGAGATTCAGAAAAACCAGAAAGTCATTGATGCATACCTGGGGGTAGAGTAATGCCGGGCCCAAACACTGAACCAAACGGGAAACAAAATTTCCTGCTGAAACTCGAAGGTCTTTCGGTTTACTACGGCGGCATCCACGCGCTGCAGGGCATTGACATTGAAGTTGCCGAGGGGAAGATTATCACCCTTATCGGGGCAAACGGGGCGGGAAAGAGCACCATGCTCAACAGCATTGTCGGGCTTGTCAAACCTGCCGCCGGAAAGATCCTCTGGAACGGCGAAGAGATAACCGGACACGATCCCCGCGACATCGTTTCCGGCGGCATGGCGCTTATTCCGGAAGGCCGGCATGTATTCCCCAACCTTACTGTAGACGAAAACCTTACCCTGGGAGCCTATATCCGCAAAGACAAGGCGGGGATCAGGCAGGATCGGGAACGTTGTTTCAGACTCTTTCCCCGGCTCAGGGAACGAATCCACCAGAGCGCAGGAACACTGTCGGGAGGCGAACAGCAGATGCTCGCCGTGGCCCGCGGCCTTATGTCAAGCCCGAAACTTCTCATGCTGGATGAACCCAGCCTGGGACTGGCGCCCCTTGTGTCAAAGATGATCTTTGAGATCATCATGGAGATCAACAAACACGGTACAACGATTCTGCTGATTGAACAGAACGCCCATGCGGCACTGGAAATAGCCGATTATGCCTATGTGCTTGAAACCGGCAGGATTACCATGCAGGACACAGGGGACGCGCTGCTTAAAGATGACGGGATTCGCAAGGCCTATTTAGGGGAATGAATTAGGAGCGAGGCATATACAGGCCTGTTGGACGACATATTTTCTGCCCAACGATGGTCATCGCAGGACATCCTTGGTGCCTCAAATTGGTTGGTATTTGTAGTGAACTACAGGAGGGTTTACACAATGGCAATAAGTGCTGATGATTTTTGGAAAAATGAGTTTGGGAACAGGGAAAACGCAAAAGATTTTGCAGGACTTCCCGTCCGAAAAGCCGACTTTATTGGAAATTTTAAGCAGGGTGATAAAATACCGCCTACCGCATGGAATTTTGACGATATAGAGCCGTTGAATCCAAATGGGAGTGAGAAACACAAACGCCAACATAATAATGTTTCAAACTACCAAGTTGCTAACGCTGCTACAAATGCGGCAAAAGCGAACAAGACT
>JAITES010000060.1 GCA_031281925.1 Treponema sp.
ATAAGTAAAGAAGAAAAAGGGGCCATTTCCTGCCCCAGTCTTTTGACAAGCGGCAGATGTTCTCTATTATTGGGTAAGAGTTTCAATGTCCAGCCCGGTAACCTGGGCAACTTGTTCAAGGGGCAGCCCTATGTTTATAAGATTTTCGGCTACTTCACGCTTGACCCGCTTTTCACCTATGGCCTCGCCTTCCGCCTTGTATTTGGCCTCCCATTTGGCAATAAGCCCTGTCCTCTCAAGTACCCGTTCCAGTGTCACATCACTCATCCGTATCGCCTCCTCTACCATTCTCACATTCGCTCTCGCTTAGGTGGGAATGATGTCTCCTGTCACAGTATAAATCCCCCTACTCCGTTCTTCAACCGTATACGATCGGACTTCCCGACGGTTATTGATACATGTATGGTGAATTCAGCCTTCCTGCACAAGGTCTACAGGGCGTTGCGGATGGGGCCCGTTCCTTCGATATGCAGAAGCCCTGCAGTATTTGCGTATCAATGCTGGCTTTTCATTTTATATTGGATCTGTCTCAATTTTCTTCTAAAAAAGAGTCCTGGTTACCGGCTTACTTCTTCCGGCGTTTCAGTCCGGCGATTGCCAGCAGCGCGGCCGCACACACGGCGCCTATACCGGCAATAAAGGCCCAGGGACTCCGCTTCAAGGCCGGCGGCCTTTCGGCCGGGGAACCGGGGCTCTCAAGTGAAACCGGCGCTTCGTGCGGAGGCGTTTCGGGTTTCTGCTCCGCAACAGGGGTTTCAGCTTTTTGCTCAATGGTGGAAACCGTAGTCTCAGGCGGCAGAGCGGCAGGTTCCGTCTGTGCCTCTGTAGCCGCGGTAGGGAGGATATGCACAGGCGCTTCAAGAGCGGGCTGCGGGGCTTCCGCCACGACTGCAGGCCCCTGGGTCGCCGGTGCAGGCGTTTCAACTGCAGATTGGGGAGTTTCCGTCAGGGTGGGAAGCACGGATTTTTCAATTTCAGGTTTCGTTTCTACAGGGGCCGTATCCCGCCCCAAAAATATATCCTGGAGGGGAAGAGTATCCGGTTCCACTGCGGCCACAGGCCCCTGGGCTGCCGGTGCGGGCGTTTCAACTGCGGGCTGCGGGGTCTCTACCACGACTGCGGGCCGCTGGACCGCCGGTGCAGGTGTTTCAACTACAGGCTGCGGGACTTCCGCCACGGTTGCAGATGGTTGCACGGCGGGAGCAGGCACTTCAAACACAGGCTGCGGGACTTCCGCCACCACTGCGGGCCGCGGGGCCGCCGGTGCAGGTGTTTCAACTACAGGCTGCGGGACTTCCGCCACGGTTGCAGACGGTTGCACGGCGGGAGCAGGCGCTTCAACTATGGGCCGCGGGGTTTCCGCTATAACCGGCTGTTGTGCGGCAGGCTCGGGCTCCGGGCCGGGAGAGGATGCGGGGGGCTCCGAATCTGTTCTGTCCTCTTCTATAACTGTTATGGGTTTGGGTTCCAGCGCTTCGACCTTCGGGGCAGGTTCAATTTCTTCGGGTTTAGGGCGTTCTGCAGGAGCCACGGCGCCTGTACCGGTATCCCCCGCGGCAAACTGGGGCAGAACCAGGGCAAGCGGTTCGGAGAGAAGGGGCTGCGGCTGCCGGGGAGCAGCGGCTTGTCTGGCTTCCTGTTCCGCCGCGGCTGCGGCAATGATCTCCGCAGGCTCAAGAGGCGCTGTTTCCTCCGGAACAGGACGCCGGCTTTCCGTCAGGCTGCCGGATTCTATCTGTACTGCCAGAGAAGGCGCCGATATCAGCTCAAGAGGCATTTCGTCCGTCCGGCCCCCCGTAAAGGACAGTGTGGATGCAAGGCCTCCGATTCTGGGTACCGGTTCCGCGGACAAGGCTTCAAGAGTCCTCGTCCTTAAACCGGCGTAATAGTTGCCTCCCAGGGCCCAGGGCGCCGTAGTCAAACGATCCGACAGGGAGAAGCCCCGGCCCCGGTTTTCAAAGAAGGATCCCAGGTACGCATAGTCCCGGGCCAGAGCGGAATCCCGGCTCTGCACTTCGGCATACCATCTATCCGACGAAGAAAAATTATTCTCTTCATAATAGGAACGGGCCAGAGACAGCATGGCTACCGGGTTTTCAGGATCATCCCGCAGGACACGCTGGCTGTACCAGATACTGTCCCGGTAACGCTGTTCCAAAAAAGCCACATTCCCCAGGTTCAGCCAGCCGTCCTCACTGCCGTCCCGGGCGGCAATGGCGAATTGTTCCTGGGCCTTGCCGAGCATGCCGTAACTGCCGTAAAGCACTCCCAAACGGTTCCGGATTTCCGGATCTTCCCGCCGGGCAAGCTGTTCCTCGTAGGCCTGTACCTGGGGACGGATCTGGGCGCTCACCCAGGCATCTATCGACCTGTCAAAGGCTTCGGCAACAGTATTTTCCGAGGGAAGGGCAACCCTGGAAGCCGCTCCGGGGACGCTTACCGGGGGATAGATCTCCCAGGAAGCATGCATGGGATAGATCGCCGCCGCCCCGCGCTGATCCGCGTCCCGCCATTCCTTGGCACCTATGCGCCATGCACGGTAAAAACCTTCTTTGGGTATCGTTATCTCCAGGGGAACCCAGGCCTTGCCTCCGTGGAATATCAGTTCCTCAGGCGCATAGAAGCTCTTTCGCGCCTCTTCTTCGGTCAAACCCAGATCGAAGGCCATGTAGATATGCCCCGGAATGGTGAGGAAGGCGGTTTCTATGCCTGCCGACTCCATAAGGGAACTGAAGAGGATTGAAAGATCGTCACAGTCGCCTCCGCGGTACATCAGTGTCTGGTAGGGATAGTTGAGGCTGTCCAGGCTGCTTGAATTTTCCGACAACTCAATATAGCTGGACGAGGGGTCTATGATGTAGTTTATGCCGTAGGCATTGAGGCTTTCAAACATGCCCAGGGCAACCTGGATATTCCGCTGAATCTGGGGTCTCTGCCGGTTCTGCACCATGGAACTGACATAGCGGGAAAACCACTGAACCGAAGGGTCACGCGCGGACACAAAGGAAGAAGCCCGCCGGTCATCGTCCCAGCTCATGGCATTGCGGTGGAAGATGGGGAGTTCCATGGGAATATCGGCCTGCTTGTTCTGCCCCAGGGCCCGGTATTCCACGATGATCTTCGCGTTGGCAACGATATTTTCCGTCAGCGACATGACCGATTCGTTGAAAAAGGCGAATACGGGTACCTCAACAGACTCACCGGGCTTGAGGGAAGCAGTAATATTGCAGATCTTGGGCTGGCTCATGTAGCGTTCCAGATAGAAAGAAGTCTGGACGCGGGTAATATCCACCTTTTCGTTATTGGTGATCTTTACCGTGGCAAAGGGGTTCTCATTGTACCAGGAGTAGGATACGGGAAAGACAAACTGCCGGTCCAGGGTATCCGCACGAATCCGCGTTTCCCTGGAAAACGCCTCGGTCAGGTTGAGGGAGATTCCAAGACCCGCGCTGACGCTATTGATGAAGGGTTCCGGGGAATACGCGTATTGCTTATAAGCGCCGTAAACACCGGCGGACAGGGCCGGGCTAATATGATAGACAGCGGCAAGCCTGCCGCCGAAACTGATACCCGAAATACTGCTCTCGTTCCGGGAGGCCGAGTATAAACCGCCACCGGCATCGGCCTCCAGCGAAAACCGGCTCAGGGGCCGCCAGAAGAAAACCGGACCCAGATGGAAATCGAGAACCTGGGCCGATCCGCCCCCTATTATCGGCGCATTGAGGTAGCCTCCCTGAAGGGAAACTCCCATAAAGGGAAGAAAACGCCAATCAATCCCCGCCGTTCCGGTAAAACCGGGAGTCAGACTACTGTTATCCAGGGGAGCATAAAAACCCGGAAAGAAACGGAGCAAAAAACTCTGCTCCGCATGAAGAATGCCGGGCATAGAGAGGGCAAGAAAAGCGGCAAGAAACACTGCGGACAGGCTCACAAAGCGTCTTTTTTTCCATTTGCGAATAATCATAAAACCTACTCCATCCTGTCAAGAGCGATCTGTTCCAGACCGCCAAGAGCGCCCCTGTTACCCGGATCCGACTTCAGGGCCTCCCTGAACCAATAGTCCGCTTCATCCAAATTTTTCTCTATCATGGCAAGATTTCCCAGGTTAACCATGGCCGCCGCATTCCTGTTCATGTTGGCGGAACGTTCGTAAACCTGTTTTGCCTCGGCATACATACCGGAGCGCACGTAGAGCAGGCCCAACTGGTTGTACCGGGCAGCGGAAGGCCCGTTCGTCTGAATATCGCTAAACACAGCCTGTATCTTTGGCCCGAATTCCGCAACGATATAACGCTGCATGTCGGTCTCTACCGTCCTGGCAACCATCTCCTCGGAAGGCTTTGCCAAACTTTCTTCACCGGATGATACGGCGGCAGGAGGATAGTTCACCCAAGCGTCCGCCAGCGCGATAAAATTGACATCTTCTTCGGCGGCAATGGCACTGTTGATGCCGTTAACCGCATTGTACCAGCAGTTGATAAAACCTTCCCTGAAGGGGCTGAAAGAAACAGGCATCCAGACTTCCCCTCCGATAACGAGGAGATTATCCGGAGAATCAAAGAGGGCCGCGGCTCCTTCCTCGTCTATCCCCAGGGAAAACGCAACCACAAAGTCATCATTCAGGGGAATGAGGGCGGAGCTGATCCCCGCGGCTTCCAGACATGAGGCATAGAGCAGGCCCAAATCGTCTATATCGCCCGATTTATATGCCAGGGTCTGGAAGGGAAACTGTATGCTGTCTATCTCTTCGGGAGCCCGGTGAAGGTCCCGGTAGGGGTTCTGCGTGTCAAGGGAATCCTGAATGCCGCTTACCCTGAGACCTTCAAAAAGATACATGGCAAACTGCATATTCCGGTTAAGGCCGGTACGCAGATAATTCCGGGCTATACCGACGATGTATTTCTGATAATCCTGAACTTCAGGGGAGCCGGGCGACACAAATACCGCCAGGGCATTGGGATCGCCCCAGCGGAAACTGTTCCGGTTAAAAATCTCCACCACAGCTTCCGCCCGGGCGGTTCTCGAAGAACCCAGAAGTTCATACTGAATCAGCACTTCTCCGGGAAAACGGCTGTTCTCGGCAAAATTGTAGACCGCCCTGGAAAGGTCTGCAAGCAGGGGCAGTTCCGCGGATTTACGCTTATTGATCCGGGAGACCGTCCCGCAGAGAAGCTCGGATGAAGTGTAGTTTCCCGCCCGGAAACTTACCCGTACATTGCGGATCTCGGCGGTTTCGTTATTGATTATCTTCAGCGTACCGATCTGGTTGGTGCGGTATAATGCCGAAAACACCGGGAATATGGGTTCAGACTGACTGAGACTGATCCCCACCCCGTCATCCCGGCGTCCGGTTTCAAAGCTGATCTGGGCGCTTAAGCCCGCATAGACGCCCTCCCAGTTGGGGTTGGAAGGCTTGTAGTTGTAGACCCTGTAGCCGCCGTTCACATTGATGATGAAATTGGGACTTATCCTGAAACCTCCCTCAAGACCGTAGCGCCAGAAGGTATTGGCATAGGTCTTGCCGTCGAACATCCCCTGGTAGAGACCAAAGGTGCCCTCCCCCCGGATATTCCAGCGGGAAAAAGGAAGGTAAAAGAGGCTGAGGTTGATGCCTCCAAAGTAGAGAGAGGCAAGGGAATCCGCCTTGTAAAGGGGAGCGGCGTTTATTCCCGCCTCAATCCCGGCGGAATACCCTATGCCGAGAGGGTTGGAGAGCGCGCTGGAAATATCAATATCGAAAACCGCATCTCCCCCTCCGCCTATGGTAAAATAATTGGCGCTGTCTCCCATGGGCACTGCAAGGTAAGGCTTAAAACGGACTGCAAAATCAAGAGCGTGGAGGCGTGGAAAGACGCATATAAATAATAAAAAGACTGTGATGTCTTGCAGGGATCGTCGAGACATACTACAGATTATACTACAAAACGAAAAAAAAACATATATTAAGAGATTGCTTCGAAACCAACCTGAGTTTTTGAAAATATTCCCGATATATGATATAGTTACAGGATATGAATGATACTCAAAGTCAAAAAACCCTGGTTTTATTCAAGCCGGGCGTGCTCCAGAGGCGGATTGCAGGAGAAATTTTGAACCGTTTTGAGCGGAAAGGCCTCAAAATTATAGCCATGAAGCTTCTGCGGATGGATAAACCTATGGTAGAAGCCCACTATGCGGAACACAAGGGCAAGGATTTTTACGAAAAACTGGTAGAATATACCCTTACAGGCCCGGTTCTCGCCATGATCCTGGAGGGAGACGAGGCGGTCATGATTGTCCGCCGGCTTATCGGCCCTACCAGCATAGACAGTTCCCTGCCGGGAACCATCCGGGGGGATTTTGCGGCCCATACCCGCCTCAACATTATCCATGCATCCGATTCCCCGGAAAGCGCGGGCCGGGAGATGGCTCTCTTCTTCAGGCCCGAAGAGATCTGCGAATGGACGGACGGTAACTCCCCCTGGTTTTGACCGGGGAACCGGTTTCAAATCCGCAGCGCAAAGCCGGCGATGCCTTGCGGCAGAGTTTTTTTTGAAATATAATCATACCGGATCATGAATAGTCCCTTTTCCGTTTCAATAATTTATCCCCTGGTCAGCGCCGGGCTTGTCCTGGCCTTGATTTTCTTCGATTTTATCACCCGCACCGACACGGATTACTTTCAGCGGAGGGTCTTCCTTGTATCTCTGATAGTCATTTTTGCCGATATCGTCTTCAGCACCGCCAACACGTTTTTCAACGGCATGAACGGACGGATAGTTCATATCATTCTCTATATTACCAACAGTCTGTATTTTGTTTTTCAGTACCTAAGCTACTACATGGCGGTCCTTTACATCGACTATATGGTCAACAAGAATATCAACCGGGCAAAGGTTTTTATATGGATTATTATTGGGATAATCTCCGCGGTTCTGGCTTTCCTGCTCTTTAACCTGCCTTACGGCTTTTGCTTCTCCATAAGCGGGGAGAATCTGTTTGTAAAGGGCAGGCAGTTTATCATCCCATTTTTCTTCGGTTACGGCGCCATTATCCTTGCCGCGGTAGATCTGATCACATCGGCAAAATTTATAAAGGGAAACCAGCTCTATGTGATTGCCTTTTTTGCCATTCTTATCGGCGCCGGGGCGGGCTTTGATTTCTTCTTCAAGACCAACTATGTTATCTGGACCTGTTATACCGGGGCGCTGTTGTACTGTTACTTTACCATTGTCCGCAGCGATACCACTACGGACAGGGTAACGGGCATAGGGAACCGCGCCAGCTTCAACGAATTCATCAATCAGATTAACCATATAAGCAAAAAGCAGAGCTATGCCATGGCTCTTTTCGACATTAACGGCCTTAAAGCGATCAACGACAAGCTGGGTATGGAGCATGGAGACTATGCCCTGCAGGATCTGGCGGATATCCTTAAAAAATGTACCCGGCAGTCGGACTTTATCGCCCGTATCGGGCCGGATGAATTCATCGTCGCAATCAAGGCAAAGTTCGACATCGAAAAACTTTTACTCCGTTTTCTCCGTATGATGGAAAACTATAACCAGACTACGGAACGGGCCTTCAAGCTTTCGGTCAGTTACGGCTACGACACCTATACCTCCCATACGGAACAGTCCACAGAAGAATTCCTTACCCGGCTCAACACCCTGGTCTTCCGTCACAAGTCCGACCAGAAAGAAGTTGCCTCCCACGAATAGGAGATCCCCATGTTTGATAAACTTACCCAGAAAGTATCCGATGCCCTGCGTTTTGTAGCGGGTAAATCTACCATAACCGAAAAAAACATCGACGATGCGGTAGATGCCATCAAGATGGCCCTCCTGGAGGCGGATGTAAACCTCCGGGTCGTGCGGCGTTTTGTCAATTCAACGATAGAAGAAGCCAAGGGGGAGAAGGTTCTCCGTTCCGTCGATCCGGGACAGCAGTTTGTTAAAATCGTTCACGACAAGATGGTCTCCTTTCTGGGGGATACAAAGCAGGATCTTCAGCTTAAAGGGCCGGATACCATCTCCGTCATCCTGATGCTGGGGCTCCAGGGCTCGGGAAAAACCACCAGTTCCGCCAAGCTGGCCCTCAGGCTGAAAAATGAAGGCCGCAAACCCCTGCTTGTCGCCTGCGATCTGGTGCGTCCGGCGGCCATGGAGCAGCTTGCCGTGCTGGCAGACCAGGTGGGAGTGCCAATCTACCGGGAAGAAGGCGCAAAAGATTCGGCAAAGGTCTACAGGGCTGCCCTGGACTGGGCCCGGCTCAACATGATCGACACGATAATTGTGGACACCACAGGCCGTCTCCAGATTGACGAAGAGATGATGGCGGAACTTTCCCGCCTCAAGGAAGCCTGCAAACCCGATGAACTGCTTCTCGTGGCCGATTCCATGACCGGACAGTCCGCGGTTGACATCGCCAAAACCTTTGACGAGAAGATAGGCCTCTCCGGCGTGGTGCTTACCAAGTTTGACAGCGACACCAGGGGCGGCGCGGCCCTTTCCCTTAAAACCGTTACCGGCAAGGCTCTCAAATTCGTGGGTACCGGGGAGAAGCCGGAAGACTTTGAGCCCTTCCACCCCGACAGAATCGCCGGACGCATCCTCGGCATGGGGGATGTGGTAAGCCTCGTGGAGAAGGCCCAAACCGTTATCGATCAAAAGGAAGCCCTGGAACTCCAGAAGAAGATGGAGAAGGAGAATTTTACTCTGGAAGACTGGCTGGCCCAGCTCCGTTCGGTAAAAAAAATGGGTTCCCTCCAGTCCATGCTGGACATGATCCCCGGCATGGCCGGGCAGATTAGCGAAGAAGACATCAACAAAGAAGATTTGAAGAGCCAGGAGGCGATTCTTTCATCAATGACAAGGAAAGAACGGGCAAATCACCTGATCATAGGCCCCTCCCGGCGTACCAGAATTGCCCGCGGTTCGGGAACATCCGTCGCCGAAGTTGCCCGGCTCATCAAAAAATTCGAAAAAATGCGGGTCATGATGAAAAAAATGGCAAAAATGAACAAAAACCCCGCCCGGTTTATGAATTCCGGAAGACTGTTTCCTTCATAAAAATATTTTAAGACCATTTTCGTAAAATTCTCTTATCAGACCTTCATTTTTGCCATATTAATGGCGATATTTATTAATGATGATAGAAACGATTCGGGGGAGTCATGCACAGACGTTTTCTACTAATAGTAGGTTTATTTCTTTTTTCTTCGTTTGGCCTGCTGTCCGCGGCAGGGCGCAAGGATAATGTCCAGAAGACTGTTGATACGCCGGAAGGATTTACCGAGTTTATCGATATCAATGACCGGAAGAAGGGGAAGTATAACTTCTTTATTGAGGCGGAGGACAAGGGCGGAAATTCCTCCATGCAGGGGCCCTATAATATATATATAGACCCCGAATCGGATCTGCCCATAGCCAGAATCGTTAACCCCCGCGAAGACATGAGGGTTCCGGGAAATCTCAATATCGTGGGTACCTGCGCGGATGACGATGGCGTAGATCATGTAGAACTCCTCTTTAACGACGACCCCGCCACCACGGTGATTGCCGAAGGCAAGGAATTCTGGTCTTACTTCTACGACACTAACTCCCTGACAGACAAGCTCTACAGTATTACCGCCTACGGTGTGGACATTAACGGACTCAAGGGCCGGCCTTTCAGGGTTTCCTGGAACCTTGACCGCAAAAAACCGGTTACCAGGGTTAACAGCCACGATCTGGGCGCCCTGGTAAGCGGGAAAATCAGCCTGGAAGGGATCATCCGGGACGGCAACGGCGTGGAAAGCCTCTCCTATTCCGCGGACAACAGCGGAAAATTCACCCCCCTCAATATACGGATCAATGAGAAGGACAAAAGCGCCCGTTATTCCCTCAGCCTTGATACCCGCAAATATGAAGACGGGCCCAAGGTGATCTGGTTCAAGGCCAGGGACAGCCAGGGCAGCGAAGGGATCTATACCTACCTGATCTATGTGGACAATACGGGGCCGGATGTAAAGATCGTATATCCTGAGGAAAAGACGGCCCAAAACGGCGTTTTCAGAACCGCAGGCTATGTGGTAGACACGGTGGGTATTAAATCCCTCAGTTGGAAACTGGGAAAGAACACGGGGGAATTTGAACTGGTTACCGGGAACCCCTGGTGGACAAAGGAATTCGATCTGCGGGGAGAAAAAGGGAAATCCGTTGACCTGGAGATACGGGCGGAAGACCTTTCCGGCAACATATCCGTGGCCCGCCGGAAAATTTCCCTGGATCAGGCGGCGGATCTCCCCAGGGTGAGCCTTACGGGGCCTGCTTCTTCCGCGGTGATTCCAGGCCTCGTAGTCCCGCTTACAGGCATTGCGTCCGATGACGACGGGGTGGAGTCGATTTTTTACTCCATTGACGGCGGCGCTCCGGTAGAAGTTCCCTGTTCCGGTCTTTTCCAGATCAGCATAGACAATCTGGCCCTCGGAACCCACAGCATTTCCGTATGGGCCAGGGATATCTACGGGGTTACAGGCCCCGATGTGGAGGTAAAGAACTTTATTCTTGCGGGAGACAGGCCGCAGATACGCATAGAAAGCGCCTTTTTTGGCAGTGAAAAAAAAACCGGCCCATCCACGCCCTGGATTAGCGGGATGGAACTCAACGTTGATCAGGATCCGGTACTGGTACTGGGAATAACTACGGGAAGCGCCCTCAAAACGATCAATTACCGGCTGGGCAGCCGGCCTCCGTTTACCGAAACGATACGGGATCGGGGCGGGCCAAAATTCACCCGGAACATCGTACTGCCTGCCGCCATCGACTTCGGCCAGGTGTCGCTCCATATCGAGGCCGAGGATATTCACGGCCAGACAGGAAGCCTCGATGAAATTCTCATTGTTACCGATCTCAGCCGGACACGGGGCGATCCTGAGATTGTCATTCCCGATTTGCAGCTCGATCAATCCGGCAATGTCTATCTGGACCAAAGAGCGCCCCTTTCAGGCTACCTTGCAGGCGCCGGCGCCCGTGAATATTCGGCCCGGCTGGAGGGCGAGAGCTCCGGTATTAGCCTCAGCCAGGAGGGGAACTACTTCAGCATACAAACTTCAGGTTATGGAAGTAACGCCTATGGGGTACAGGTGGTAATGGAAAGCGATAAAGGCTTTGAGTACCGCTCTCCTTCCATGAACCTTATCGTTTCAGAGTCTTCCGGAAGGGACTTCGTCAAATTCGATACCCTGGACGGCAAGGCCTGGAAAACGGGAATGCAGCTTGAGATAGAGAAGGGAGAACGGCGCAGCGTAGCGCTGCAGGCCACCGTACAAAGCGCCTTCCAGGTGCAGTCGGCAGTCTTTACTGCCGGCGGCCGGGACATAAAGGCTTCAGTCAAAAAAACCGGGAATAACTATACCCTGACGGCCAATATCCCGACGGATCTTCCCGCGGATCGCACCCTGGTGAACGCCCTTGTACAGCTAAAGGGGGCGCCTCCTATCAGAGCCACAGGAGAATTTGTGATCACAAGGCCGGTTTCGGGAAGGCAGATCAACACAAATCCCGGCTTTATCTGGTGCGATCCCCGCTACACAGACAGCGGGGAGATCGTTCTCGATCAGGCCGAAGTACTCACAGGCCTCTACACCGGCCGCCCTGTCTCCCGGGTGAGCATATCAAGAGACGGTTCTCCCCCTGCCGGTTCCGGCGCGGAGGAAAACGGCGGGATGCAGAATTTCGTGGAAGGGCTTTCGGTTTCCGTCGATGAATACGGCAGGATCAGCCTCCGTTCCCGGGCGGAAGGACACTCGGAGCCCGTCAGATTCACCATCACCGACAGGGACGGCTGGACGTATCAGACCGGAAGCTTCCGTTTCTTCACCGATTCCATCGCTCCCCGGATCAGTTTTGCCGATGAAGACATAGAAGACATCTGGGTCAGGGACGTATTGCCGATCAGCCTCATTGTAAGCGATCAAAACGCCATCACCAACATCGAGTATTCGGTGGACATGGGCCGGAACTGGCGCCGTTTCGACCTGATAGGCGACTACTCCGGGGAAGGAGGGGCGGAATTTCAGGTAGCCCAGCTGCTGGACTTCGGTGACAGCGAAGACGGCCTCATACGCGTCATGATCCGGGCGGTAGACGAAAGCGGCAAAACCGGAAATCTTAATTTCAATGTCCACAAGGACACGGTTCCGCCCGTGCCTGCCCTGATTGTCCCCATAACGGATTCCCTGGTTAACGGCATCATCAAGCTGGGAATCCTCGTGGAAGACGCAGGAAAGATCAGTTCCATAGAGTATGAAGGCACGAGGCCCGAACTGGAATGGATCGGAGATGAAGAAGACGCCGAAGAACTCGGCTACGGTTTTGCGGGAACGGAGACGGAGATCGAAGGTGAAGAAGCGGGCAGCTGGGCGCCTACCGGGCGGCTTGAGAATTTTCACCAAAGCATAGAACCTTCAAATTTCATCGATATCCTTGTGGGAACCGAAGAGATTCCTCTCCTTGAAACCATGAAATTTCACTTTACCGATGCGGCGGGAAACCATTCCGTTCTGGATT
>JAITES010000089.1 GCA_031281925.1 Treponema sp.
GAATAAAGAACGGCTCAACCCCCTCAACGATTTCGTCTTTCAGAAAGCCATGGGCGAGAAAGGAGACCCAACGCTTTTACGGTCGTATCTGCGGTATGCGAAAGCGGAGTCTGACGAGATAACCCGGATAAATGGGGCACGGCGGGAGGGAAGACAGGAAGGGAGGAGGGAGGGAAGGCAGGAAGGAAGGCTTGAAATTGCCGCTAAAATGAAAAAACGCGGATTGCCTCTCGATCAAATAGCGGAAGATACCGGGCTTACGGTCGAAGAAATAAAGCGGCTCTAGGAAATGCAAGGGTGACTCCATAAGGTAGACCCCTAACGTGGTCAATCGCTTTCCACTGTTACGGTATATTGTGAATAAAGCGTAATAGGAGATACTTTATGTCCGCAATGACGGCCCGGGAAACGGCGGTACAGTTTTACCCTTTCGCAAGCTTCCTTTCGGCCCTGTCAAACAGCCACTGAACAACTCCGCAGAGCGCAATGTACAGCAGAAAAATGTCGAGGTATGCCTCAATGTAGTTGTAGCCCCGTGCCGCCTCAATCCGGGCAACGGCGGTAATGTCCCTCACGGTCATGATAAAGGCCAGGGAGGTGTTTTTGATCAGGGTAACGGTGAAGTTTGAAAGGTTGGGCAGGGCGAAGACAAAGGCCTGGGGCAGGATCACCAGGCGGTAGGCGAGGGGCGTACTCATGCCCAGTGCCCGCGCCGCTTCCATCTGGCCCCTGTCCACGGTGAGCAGGGCCGAGCGGAAGATCTCCGAAAGGCCCGCCGCGCTATTCAGCGAAAAGACCGCCCATGCGTAGATTATGGGGGGCAGGGCGAAGATGTCGATGCCGAGACCTAAGCTTTTTGTAAACGCATTGAGGAGGCTGGGAAGGATGCTGTACACGATGAGGATCTGGAGTACCATCGGCGTACCCCGTATAAAAGAAATATAGATCCCCGCCAGTGTATCAAGAGCTCTGATACGATAGATGCGGCAGAGGGCCAGAAGAAAGCCCAGCGGAGAGGCGATGAGAAGGGACACTACGGTAATATTGACGGTAACGGGTATTGCGGCGGCAGCCCTGAGCAGGGCGGCAAGCATGAAGGAAAGATTAAGTTCCATCAGTTCCGCACTTTTTCTGCAGAGCTTTTTTGGGTTTCAAGGCTGCTCTTTCCTCTGGAGAGAAAACGTTCCAGAAGGCCGAAGCCTCTTTCGATGAGGATGGTCAGTGCCCAGTAGACAAGAGACAGGGCAATGTAGATCTCAAGTCCGTAGGCTCCGTAGTTTCTGGAGATGATCAGCGTCCCCTGTCCCATCATGTCTATCATGCCGATTGTGTAGGCCAGCGCGCCTTCCTTCATCAGCGCAAGCAGGGCATTGCAGAAATTCGGGAGGGCCGCCACGGCAGCCTGGGGGAGGATCACCAGAAGAAATGTTTTGCGTTCGCCCAGGCCCAGCGCCAGGCCCGCCTCCCTCTGGCCGGGATCAACCGAGATGTATGCCGAGCGCATGAGTTCCGCCATGTTTGCGGCAAACAGCAGCGTTAGTGTAACGATGACGAATACGCCCCGGTACATGCTGTCTATGTTGACGCCGAAGAAGAAGCGGGACAGGAGGGGCAGGGCATAGTAGACGATAAAGAGGAGTACAATCGACGGAGTGCAGCGCATTGCCGTGATGTATGCACCTGCATATGCTCCCGCAAGGCGTTTACCGGTTCCCTGTTTTTTGAGCCTTTGGGAGGCAAGGCAGAAACCCAGAATCGTTCCAAAAAACACTGTTCCTGCCATGATAAAAAGCGTTACCGGCAAAAATGCCAGCAGCCGGGGAAGAACAGTGATTATGTACTGCGGATTAAAGGGCCTGCCCACGCCTGTCAAATATACTGGAAAATATCTTCGCCAAAGTACTGCAGGGACAATCGGCCCAGGGTACCGTTGGAGGCCAGTGTTCGAATTGCCTCCTCGTACCTGCCGGCCAGATCCTGCTGCTGTTTGTTGAAGAGCGGGTAGGTGGGAATGGCCTTGTATGCGGCATAGGAGAGCCGGTTTGCATAGGCATGCCACGCGCCGTCCTGGTCCTCCACCGTCCGCTGGAAGGTGAGTTTAAGATCGAAGAACGCGTCGTAACGGCCTTCCACCACCCAGGTATACGCATCGGTTATGATGAACACATCCGAGGGGACAAGATGTATCGGCGTGTCCGGGTGGGCCTTGTTAAAGTCTTCCACCACCGAGTACTGGGCGCTCTGGGGCGGGATGGGAACAAGCTTGCCCGAGAAGCGGGCAAAGGATTCCAGATCCTTTATCTCGCCTGAGTTCTCGCTCCTGAAGGCGATGCCGATGACGCTTGCGGCAACATAATGATTGGGTATGATGAATTTCTGCTTCCTCTCTTCGGTGATCCATGCCCCCTTGGTTCCCCCGGCATATTTTCCCGTCTCAATGCCGATGAGAAGATCGTCGTCGCTGGTGGGTACGAACTCAAATTCATAGTCCGGGATGAGTTCATCCACCGCCTTCATTACCGCTACCTCAAAACCGTCGCTTTCACCCTTGTCGTTGACAAAGTTGTAGGGCGCGCTGGCCTGGGTATGGGCTATACGTACCCGCTGCACCGCGGCGGTTCCCGTGGTTCCCTTGTCTCTGGAAGCTCCCGCAAAAACTGCGGAAACCGTTAGCAGCGCCAGCACCGCGGGCATCAGCTTTTTCAGAATGTTCATTAGGATACTCCTTCAAATTTTTAATCCTAGTATAACGCTATGAATTATAAATTGCAAGCATCCCGCACCCAGTTGAGCCGCCTTGTTTCCGTGTTTCTCGGTATGGTGCAATCCGCCCCAAGGATCACCCCCCTTCTCCCCGCCCCGGCAATGAGACGGCGGGTTTCCGCCTTTACAGCCTCTTCATCCCCGCTAAAGAGGAGGCTTCCGGCAGTATTGTCAAAGCCGCCGATCACCGGCTTGTCATGGAAGAGTTCTTTGCCTTCCGCCAGGGGAACTTTTTCACAGACAGAGGCCCAGTTGATCACCTGGGCCGGGTAATCCCTGTAGCGGGAAAGATCGTTCCTGTGGCCCTCGTAGCCGCAGACATGGAGCAGGTTCAACGCGCCATAAGCCTTTGTGTTTCCGGCCCTGTTGGCCTCTTCCAGCACAGAAATATCCGAAGGGCTCACCGCTTTTTTATGCGCCTCTCCGTCCAGTCCCTCAGGATCCTGGGTGGAAAAATAGATTCCGTCCGCGCCTCCTTCGGTGATCACCCTGCGGGCAAGGCAGAGCAGATCCAGAGATGCCGTATCAAGGGCCTGCTTTAATGTTTTCGGGTCTTCGCCTGCGAAACGGGCAAGCATATCGTCGGCCCTTTTTCCCAGCCGGCCCTGCCTTACAAACCGGAAAGTTGTTGCGGGAGAAAAAATGTTGTAGAAACAGAGTACTTCCTTTCCAAAGAGGGCGGTAATGGTTTTGGCGAATTCCACCTGTTTCTCGATCCATGGGTGCTTTTCCCCGAGGGGCTTGATTCCCTTCAGTTCGGACACCCTCTCCGCTCCTGAAAAAATTTCATTCGGATAGAGGAAGAAGCCGTCGGTCATTATCTTGAGGAAGTCAGGCTGATATTCACGGTAGAACTTCCTGTGGCCTGCGATGTTCTGTTCTATCAGGGAAGGATCGGCCAGGCCGTCCTGCAGTTCGTCCTTCAGATAGTGATACCAGAACCCCACAGGGATTCTGTCCGTTTCTTCGTTGTGCATGGCCTTTAAGACCCATTCGCGTTTATTCATGATACCTCCATATAAAAATATCCTTGAGCCTGTTCCAAAATTCAGGTTTTTTCGGAACAGCCCGCTTATGTTAATCGGCCCTGAAGATCCCGCATTTCAGGTAGAGGGATTCACCGTAACCGAGGAGTATGGGGTGATCCTGGGCCTGGTAGCGGAAATCCATCAGCCTGAGTCTCCTGCCCGAATCCGCCGCGGCCGAGGCGATGATCTCCCTGAAACGGAATTCATCCAGGGCCTGGCTGCAGGAACAGGTAACAAGAATGCCTCCCGGTTTGAGGAGCCGCAGAGCCTTGAGATTGATCTCCTTGTAACCCCGAATGGCTCCTTCCAGGGCGCTCTTTGTTTTGGCAAAGGCCGGGGGATCGAGGATGATCATATCAAATTTTTCCTTATCTTTTTCAAGAGATTTAAGGACATCAAAGACATCGCCCCCGCGGGTTTCAAGCTGCGCTTCAAGGCCGTTAAGCCGGGCATTCAGCCGGGCTGTTTCCAGGGCTTCCGCCGAGGAATCCACGGCCAGGGCCTCCGCTCCCTCTCCCGCGCCCCGGAGTGCGTGAATGGCAAAAGCTCCGTGGTAGCTAAAAAGATCGAGAATGCGGAAGGCCTGTTTCTCCGTTTCGGCATGAAGACCCGTTTCAGGTTCGCCGTGGTTTTTTGGCGTAGATTTTGCCGAAAGCCGGGCCCGTTCAGATGTCAGACGGTGGTTGTCCCGCTGGTCAAGGTATGTTCCGGTTTTCTGTCCGGAGAGGAGATCCACCCTGAACGGATAACCGTTTTCAAAGACAATGATTCCGGCGGCGGGAAACGTTCCCCGTATGAGGGCGTCCTGAAGGGGAAGGCCCTCCAGTTCCCGCACCGGAGCGGATTTTTCGATGATACCGGCAATGCCGCCCTGAAATTTCAGAGTCTCATCCAGGGCCTGCAGTACCATGTCCCGCCTCATGTCCATGCCGTATGACAGAAACTGTATCGAAAGCCAGGAAGCCGGAGGCCCCAGCAGCGTTTCCGCTTCCTCAAAACGCAGGGCCCCGGCAGGATCACTGTTTTCTCCGGCGGAAGCCCGCGGAGCTTTCCCGGCAGCGGCCTGCAGGACCCCCGCGTCCCATCCGGTATAGCAGTCCACGATAAGTCCCGGAAGCCGGTCCGCTTCGGCAAAGACAAGGCGGGCGCTTTCCCTTTCGGGCCGGAAGCCCGCCACGCGGCGGCGTTCCAGAGCCTCCCGGATACGGTGTTTGAAGAAACCCTTGTCCACGCCTTCCTTGGAAGAACTGTAGATGCGGACGGCGATCTTTGAACGGGGGTTGGCAAAGCCCCTTCCCAGATACGCAGGTTTCCCCTGCCTTGAATACTCAACATCGACTATCTCGCCGGGTTCCGGTTCCGCCTCTACAAACCCCTGCATTTTCTGAACGAGAACCTGCTCTATTTCGTTGTCAAAGACCCAGGGATGCCCTGCCAGAATCCGCTGTTCTTCTCCATGTTTCAAAATGACTCTTTTTATCAATTCTTAATCCTCAAAACTCTTAATCCTCAAGACCAAAACTACTGCCGCTTTTTCTCACGGTAAAATCCATCCGTGCCGCCTCGGGACGGTTTGCCGCCTTGGCTGCAGCGGCAAGCATTCCCTGCTGTACCCGGTAGGGAATTGCGCCTGTTTCAGGCTCGAGCCGCTCCCAGCTTCCGCCGCTCCCGAGCCGCCATGCCTGACAGTTGTCCTCGAAGTAACTGAGGAGAATGTCGTACACCCTGCGGCGGAGATCTTCCTGCAGCACCGGGAACATTAATTCTACACGGCGTTCCAGATTCCGGGGCATCCAGTCGGCGCTGGAAAGGTAGAGTTCATCCGCTCCGCCGTTGGCAAAGTAGCAGATCCGGGAATGTTCCAGATAGTGTCCCACAACACTTATTACCCTGATGTTTTCGGAAAGTTCAGGCATCCCGGGAATGAGGGTACAGATCCCCCGGACACAGAGTGAAATTTTTACACCGGCCCTGCTTGCCCGGTAGAGTGCCTGAATGATGTCCTGATCAACGAGGGCATTGAGCTTTGCCATGATCCTGCCCGGATATGCGGCGCTGGAACGCCGTTCTTCCCTTTCGATCAGTTCCAGAAGTCTCCGTTTAAGATTTACCGGGGCAATGCTGATCAGCCGGGTGGGCTGGATCATCGAGTAGCCTGAGATCATGTTGAACAGTATCCCCGCGTCGTAGGCCAGTTCTTCCCGGCAGCTGAACAGGGACAGATCCTCGTAGAGCCGGGCAGTCTTGTCGTTGTAGTTTCCCGTGGAAAGGTGAAGGTAACGGCGGATCTGTTCCCCTTCTTTGCGTACAACCAGCGCTATCTTCCCGTGAACCTTAAGCCGGGCAAGACCGTAAACAACCACGGCGCCGGCCTTTTCAAGGCGGTTTGCCCAGGAGATGTTCCGCTCTTCATCAAAACGGGCCTTGAGTTCCACCACCGCCGTCACATGCTTCCCGGAAAGACTCGCCTGTTCCAGCGCCCTGACAATGGGACTGTTGCCGCTTGTCCGGTAGAGGCAGGTTTTGATGGCGATTACATCGGGATCCTGGGCGGCTTCCTGAAAGAAGCGGAGTACCGGATCGAAAGATTCATAGGGCAGGTGGAGGAGCATATCCTTTTCCCGTATCGTATCCCAGATCGATGTGTCTTCGCTGAAGCCGGGATTGGCATAGATCTTCCAGTTTTTTTCCCGCAGCCTGTCGAAGCCGGGAACATTTACCAGTTCGTCAAGCGCGCCGAGGTTGAGAGGGCCCGGAATCTCGTAGAGATCCTGACTGTCAAGAGAGAGCCGCCGGGCAAGCATATCCCGAAGCCTGTCGCTGCCCCGTGAATAGCTCATTCGCACCGCGGTGGATCTGTCCCTGCTTTCCAGAACTTCCTCCATGGCTTCAATAAAGTCCTCGTCCCGTTTTTCATCTACGGAGAAATCCGCATCCCTGTTCACCTTGAAGAGCATGGTTTCCAGTACCTCAAAACCGGGGAAGAGCTTTCCTCCCCAGCTGAGTACCAGATCCTCCAGAAGCGTCCAGGAGGAATCGCCGGGGAAGTGTATGATGCGATCCAGCACCGGAGGAATCAGTACCATTGCCGTCTTGTCTTCCGCTGCGGACGCTTCCCCCCCGCCGCGCAGCAGGAATACACAGTTGAGGGACAGGCTGTCAATGGCAGGGAGTTCTTCTCCTTCTTCAATGCGGAGGGGTGTAAGTACCGGATACACACGGGAATCGAACCAGGATTCCAGGTACTTTTTCTGCTCGTCCGTGTAGGAAGCGGCGCGTACCAGGCTCAGTCCTTCCGCAGCCATGCAGGGAAAGATCTCTTCGGTAAGGCAGCGGTACTGTGTCTTTATGATTTCCGCGGTTCTTTCTGAAACTATTGCCAGAAGCTCCGCGGGACTTAAGCCTGAAGAGTCTCTTTCAACATTTCCGCTGCGCTGAATCTTTTTCAGGGCAGCCACTCTGACCATAAAGAATTCATCCAGATTTGAGGAAACGATGGCAAGAAAACGGAACCTCTCCAGGGGCGGCAGATCTTTCCTCAGTCCTTCCGCCAGAACCCTCTCATTAAAATCGAGCCAGGACAGTTCGCGGTTAAAGTATTGGGCGCCGGGGAGAGGGTTCTGTGCAGGCTGTTTTTTATGGTTCATCAAATTAACATGACCTTGTAACCGAATACATCTTCAAAGAGATCCCCCTTTTCTTCCAGTCCCATGAGTTCAAGCGAAAGATCGTGAAGCCCCTGGGTATGCAGCATAATTGTTTCACCCTTCCGTTCCACCCCGAGGAGCCGCAGCTGCCGGGAATGTCCCCGGTCAAGGGAATCGGCCACCCGGAGTATCGAAGAGAGTTTGAGTACCAGAACCCGTTCTTCCCTCTGAAGGGACACATAACTTATATCCGGCCGGGAAGGCGGCGGCCCCCGGTGATACCTTACCACATTGGCAATAATATCCAGCTCCTCACGGTTAAGGCCGAAAATCTCCGAATTGCCGACGATGTACGAGCCGTGTTTCTCGTGATCCGCTCCCTGAATAAACATGCCGATATCGTGGAGAATCGCCGCGGTCTCCAGCATCATCCGTTCCCTGCGGCCCATGCCGTGTTCCTTTTTCAGCGCATCAAAGAGGCTGAGGGAAAGATCGGCCACATAGCGGGCATGCTGTTCATCAAAGTGAAATTTCCGCCCCAGGTTGGCGGCCGAGGCGATGATCTGGGAGAAAAATTCCCCTTCAATTTCGCTCTCTCCCCCCAGGGAAAGATTGAGAAGGTAACCTTCCCGGATGGACTCCATGGGAACCACTACCTCCTCGGCCCCGGTCTCTTCCAGGAAGAGCCGGTACACCAAAAGCCCCGGCACAAAACCCTCCGCCTCTCCATAAGGTATATGAAATTTCTGGACACAGTCTTCGATGCTGTAGTCATGGATCTTTTCCGCAAAATCCCTGAAAGCTTCCCGGCTTATCATCCGGCACTGTTCGTTGATCTCCTTCCCTATGAGGACGCTGGCGATCCTCGCATCGGAACCGGCGACCACAAAAGTCCGCACATGGGAAAGCTCCATTTCGGCGCTGAGCGTCCGGGCCGTGCTGCGTATGCTTTCATTGAGGTAACGTGTCCGGGAAAGGGGGGAAGCTGGATTCCGGCGGAAACGCTGATCAATCAGTATCGTTCCGAGGCGCAGACTGTGGGCCGCCACCATCTTTCCCCGCCGGAGAAGCATGATCTCCGTGGAGCCGCCTCCTATCTCGATGATCATTGAATTGGCCTTCCAGAAGAGGGGCAGATCCTGCTTTAGGGCATGGCGGACAGCCAGGTACATGAGCCGGTTTTCCTCTATCCCCTCCACAATGGAAAGGGAAAAGCCCGCCTCCTGCCTTACCCGGTCAACAAAAACATCCCGGTTCCGGGCCGCCCGGATGGCGCTGGTGGCAATGGCGTGAACCTGGGAAACCTCGATACCCCAGCCCGCCAGAATCTCCCGGAAACCCCTGAGCACAGAGAGACATTCCAGAAGACTTTCCCTGGAAAGTTCCCCGGAGGTAAATACATCCCGGCCCAGAGCCACAGGCCGCCCGGCCCGGTCGAGTTCCCGCCAGAGCCCTCCGCTTAGAAGCTCCGCCACCAAAAGCCGTATACCTGTGGAACCTATCTCCAGAACCCCGACGATGGGCGGCTGGTTTTCTGTCCTCATATTTCCCTACAACTTTTCGAGGAGCATGGAGCATTTGCCCGAAGGAATGGGCAGAGTTTTCTTTTTCTTCCCCAGGACATTTATCGTAAAGTAATAGAGCTTCTCGCTTTCCATGTGAATTTCCCAGCCCCGGCCGGATTTATTGGAGAGGATCGTGATCATGTTTTTCTTTAGGGAAAGGTTTTCTATCCCCATAATCTCCAGATTGGGAATAATCCAGTCCACCGTCTTGCGGGGAAGGGAGATAAAAAGCCCGATGATATTCTCGATGGTTAGACAAATCGTTGAAAGCGCGTCATAGGTAAGGGCCTGCATGCGGGGAAAGTCCGGCCTTTCGAGCCACTGGGCCGGCCCCTCCTTCAGGGGCAGGTATGCTTCCCAGAGATTCCCCTTGTGGTGGTTCCCGTCGGGATTCATCGAATCCAGCATGAAGTAGAGGTGCCTGATGGCGTAGTCCCTTGCCAGATCCCAACGCTGGTAGCGTTCAAGTCCCTTGATCACCATGAAGGTGAGGTGGGGATACACCGAACCGCGGTAACCGGAGCCGCGTTCGTCAAATTCAGGCTCGTTCCGGGCCACCGTGGGAAAAGGGTGGGGGGTACCGAATTGCTGCGGATCCTGAAGCTTGGCAATGATCCGCTCCGCCTTGTCGTCGTTGGGAATCTCCGCCAGCAGAGGCCAGTAGCCGGCAATGGTTTTTATGGGAAGCTGCTTTTCATCTATATCGATATCGTGGTAGAACCCGTCTTCGGCGTTCCACATGAGGGAATTGATCCGTGTCTTGAGGGAAAAATAACGTTTCTTGTACTGGAAACTGGTTTCCTTGTTGTTGAGAATATCCGCCAGGGCGCTCATGTAGAGAACATTTATGGCCATCATCGCGTTGAAGTCCAGAGGATACGCGGCGCTTTCCCTGGGTGAATTCTCCATGCCTCCTGCGACGAGAGGCACCTTGTAAAGACCGTTGGGCTGCTTGAATTCCGAATCTATCCACTCGGTGTAACGGTGGAGTATGGAAAGCACGTCCTTTACCCGTTTCTTGTTGGCCGATTTATGGTAGAGGTTATATTCAGCCCAGGCGAAAAGGGGGATGCCCAGACCCTGGGGGTTGGATTCGCTGAACACCGGTTCCCCGGTATCGACGTTGTACGCGGAACGGATGGCTCCATTTTCCTCCTGATGACTGTAAAACACATCCAGAGTCGGGTGAGCCATGTATATACGGTTAGAATACACCAGAAAAAAAGACGAAAAGATCGCATCGGCCTGCTCAACCACCGGGCAGCCCGGATAAAAGAAAAATTTCCCCTCAGGAGCACAGGCTCCGCCGCCCCCCTTCCAGCAATCCTGAATCCAGGCCCAGGTCTTGTCGTAAATATCGACAAAATCCTGGTCATAAAAGTGGATTTTGGGGAAATCTCGCTTTGTCAAAAAGGTACTCCTTGCGAAAATGCTGCACAACGATGTGGGTTGCCTGATAAACAATTTTCCATGAATATGGTTAATTGAGTATCATTATACATTCAACCCTGAAATTTTTCTACGTTTTTTTACAAGTTTTTTTGTTGCATTGAAAAAACGCAGGAGCCCCGGGCTTAAACCCCTGGCTCAAGCCCGGGGATTCAAGCCTAAGGGTTCAGGCCAAAGGCTCAAACTTCTGCCGCTAATAAAAAATTCTGATATGCTCTACCGCCGTGCGGTGCTTCATCTTGAGTACAAGAACCTGATCCTGGGCCTGATAGACCCAGCCCGAAGAGTCGTAACGCTCAAACTGGGGGTCTGTACGGTAGTCTATATTGTACAACTGGATCTTCGTGAAGGGTTTTATCCCCCGGATCATCATATAATGGGTTTCCCCCATGGGAAAGGTCACCGCAATATCCATAACCGTGCCGTCCATGCTTGCACTCAGCGACTGGGCGGCTGTCCAGGCCCAGATGCCGTTGACCCGTGCCCCGATACCGGCTGCCTTGGGGTAAAAATCGCTGAATTCCGGGGAACGGGTTGCCAGAATCCGGTAGATCCGCGGGGCGGATAACTTCGTGTCCTCCGGAACAAGGCTCTCGTCATCGGAAAGGCTGAAGCCTGCCGGAATATCGCCCGTTTCATCGGTCAGGGAGAGGGCCGAAAGCACCATGCTGCGGCCCACCCCGGCCCATTCTTCCTGGCCTTTGCCCTCCGCCCAGGCCGCCAGGGCCTTTCCCAGCCGGATATTGAATTCGGTATCCACCTGTCCGGCCCGGACAACCAGTACGAGGTCGTTCTCAAGGCGGCGGATGTTTTCCGATATGACAAAACAGGCCTGATCCGCAAGCCTTTCAAACGGATTTTCCCCCAGGTTGTGGACTCTGAGATCCACGTCTCCTTCGAGGATTCCCGCGGTAGATTCGAGGCTTAAAGTCGCCGGATCGATGGAACGGATAAGTTCCCGTCCATCATCCATGAAGTTGAGGTAGGCTCTGGTTGCCAGAAATTCAAAAACATGGGGTTCCTTGAGAATATCCAGGGATTTTTCATTGATAAGCCGGGAAAGACGGCTGATCTTTTCCCGTTCAAGGTTGATGAAGGAACGGAAAGCGAGATCCATGTGGCCGAGATACACCGAAGATTCATAGCTGTAGCGGCTTCCCGTGATGAACGAGGCGGGGATCGCCGAAACCGCGGCCTTGTAACTCCCCCGGCGCAGCGCTTCACCCGCGTAGGCAACGACCGAATCTTCATCTCCGCGGCTTGTAATGGTTCTGGTCAACAGGGAAAAGTTCTGATCCCGCCAGCGGGCGATTTCCGTATCGTAGAGACGGCGGGTTTCCGCCCGGGAAATGATAAAATCTTTGGGACTGAAGCTCTGCTGTTCCGGTACAGGGCCGTAGGAGACATCCTGGCCTCCCTCTGTCAGGATGAGGATGCCGCTTTCTTCCCCCCGGACAGAGCGGGCAAAGGCATAGATTACCCCGTCGACGATGATATTGATCTCCCCGTTTCCATTGTCCCTCAGCCGTGAAGTCCTTAAGGGTCTGAAAGGCATCTCCAGCGCCTCAATTCCTTCCGCAAAGGATGAATGGATCTGCAATTCTACCCGGCCCGAGACATACTGGGTGCTGAACAGAAGCTGTACACCGCCGGGCAGACTGAAAATAGCCGTTTCTCCGGAAATTTCCAGGCTTTCCGGGAAGACATGTGTCTTTGCGCCCTCTGAATCTACCAGGCAAAGCCCGCCGTTTTCCTCTCCGTCCAGCCGGAATTCGAGACCGCCGAAGAAAACGCCGGCTTCTCCCTCCAGCGGAAGATACCCGCGAATTCCTGCGCCGCTATTCTCTTCGGTAGTCCTGTATTGGCCGCTTATCACCATGCTGCCTACCCGCTGGGTAAAACTTCCCTGCTTTGCAAACTGAATTAGCACCAGAAAAACAAAAATTCCTGCATAGAGAAACAAGAGGGTGAAGATTCGGGGGAAAACCGGTTTTCTCATGGATGACACTGTGTCTTGCCTCTCTCCTTGCCGATAATAGAGTAATTAGATACTATCCATTTATATCAGAGGCTGTTCCCGAATGTCAAATTTTGGAAGGGGCGCAGGAATGAGGTTTTCCAAAATCTTCGGTTTTTGGAACAAGCTCAGAATACTTTTGTATGATTAGATCCCGTTTATATATTGTTTGTGTTGTTCTGTTTTCCTTCGGTTTTCTCTGGTCCTGCGCGGGAACCCCGTCCGCGACGCCCGAAAGTCCGCGTGAACATGCCGGGCCCTCCCTTCCTGAGGAAAGGGAAGGCGAAACCCTTCCTCCCGCGGGCAAGCCCCCGGAGCGGCCTCCTCCCACCGATACCCAGTCGATTCTGGAGCGGATGGGAGAGCTTTTGGAAGCGGGAGACTATGAGGGCGCCCTGGCCCTCTTCGGGACGATCAAGAGTCCCGATGCCGAAAGCGCCGGTATCAGACTCCTCAAGGCCTCGGTGCTTCTCTCCGCGGGGGACAGACCGGGAAGCAGGGCTCTTACCGAAGAAATCATCTCCGGTGATCCTCAAAACACCGAAGCCCTCTATATACTTTCTACAATCGAATTTGCCGAGGACAAGGGAAAGGAACAGCAGGCCCTTTTGGAGAAGATTCTTAAAATAGAGCCCAACAATACCGACGCCCTGGTGGATCTGGGGAACATTTTTGTACGCACCAGGTCATGGAAAAACGCCGCCGGCTATTTTGACAAGGCCCTGCAGATCCAGCCGGAAAACGGCGGAGCCCTGCTGGGCCGGGCCTCGGTGTACCGCTTTAACCACGACCGGCAAAACGCGGAGAGGCTCTTTAACCGGGCCGTTGAACTGTACCCCGACTGGGCCGCAGCCCGGCATGAGCGGGCCCGGCTCCTGAGGGAATGGGACAATCCCCGTGCGGCCCTTGAGGATCTCGACAAGGCAAAAAGACTGGAGCCTGACAACTATTTTATCGCCGCAGACCGGGGAAACGCTCTCAACGATCTGGGCCGGAAGAGGGAAGCCCTGGAAGAGTATGAACGGGCGATCAGCATAAACCCGAATATTTTTGTTGCCTATGTGTACAGTTCCGGCATCAAGTTTGATCTGGGGGACATTGACGGCGCGGACAGGGATTTTTCCCGGCTCGTGGCCCTGAGACCCGATTATTACTTTGCCTATGAAGGCCTCGGCATGGTAAAGATGCGCAAGCAGCTCTGGGCCGAAGCGCGGGACGCATTCCGGGAATGTTACAAGTATGCCCCCAAGGAATGGTACTATGCCCTCCTTGCCGCGATGAACTGGATGCGCTCAGGTAGACCAAACGATCCCCGGCAGTTTCTTGCCCAGGCTCTCCGGGGCCTGCAGCGTGAATCGCCCGAATGGTACCTGCTGCGGCTCTACCATGATCTTTCAGGCGACAATGATATTGTTGTACGGATCGATAAAGAAAAGAATCTTGATACCAAGGCCCGGATGCTTTTCTATCTGGCCCACTATTACGATATCCGGGGCAACAAGAACCTTGCCGGTATTTATTTTTTGCGGGTAAGGGAACTTGACCGTAAAGCCATACCGGAATGGAGGCTTAATGAATGGGCCATAGAGGAGCGGAATCTGGATGCAAGATAACATTGTTACTGTCTCTCTGGGGGAACGAAGCGTTACCCTTATCGGTACGGCCCATGTTTCCCGGGAGAGTATTGATGAAGTCAAGGCCCATATACGGGACGAAAAACCCGGCATGGTTTGTGTCGAACTTGACGGCGGCCGTTTCAAATCAATGGATTCCAAAGACGACTGGGAAAGACTCAATGTGTCAAAGGCCTTTCGCGAAGGGAAGGGCTTCCTCCTTATAGCGAACCTTGTGCTGGCAGGTTTTCAGCGCCGCATGGGAGTAGGCCTGGGAGTCAAACCCGGCGAAGAGATGCTGGCCGCCTGCGACGCGGCCAAAGAACTGGGCATACCCTACCGTTTCTGCGACCGGGAAGTACAGATCACCCTTCGCCGGGCATGGTCCCGCTGCGGCCTCTGGAGCAAATGCAAACTCCTGGCCTCCCTCATCTCCAGCGCCTTTTCAACGGAAAAACTCAGTGAAACGGAGATTGAAAACCTCAAACAGGCCAGCGAACTTGACGGCATGATGGCGGAACTGGCCTCCTACCTCCCCGCGGTAAAAGAAACACTCATCGACGAACGGGATCGCTACATGGCGGCAAGAATCTGGACTGCCGGACAGGAGACACCGGCCGGAGAAAAACTGCTTGCCGTAGTCGGCGCGGGCCACCTTTCCGGCCTCAGAGCCCACCTTGAAAAGATCGCCGCGGGGAACGAGGACGCCGGTGTTGAGACCCTCGACGCCATTCCCCCGCCCTCGTTTTTATCAAAGACTGCAGGCTGGATCATCCCCGCAGCAATTGCAGCCCTTATCATAGCCGGCTTTTTCCAGGCCGGGGCAGCCCAAAGCCTCTCCATGCTCCTCCGCTGGGTACTCTGGAACGGTTCCCTCGCCGCGCTTGGAACACTCATCGCGCTGGGACATCCCCTTTCCATACTGGTTTCCTTTCTCGGCGCCCCCGTAGCCACGATCAACCCCTTCATCGGCGTGGGCCTCTTTTCCGGCATCACCGAAGCCTGGGTACGCAAACCCCGTGTGCAGGACGTGGAAAACATCGCCGAAGATTTTTCCAGCCTCAGGGGAATCTACCGCAACCGTGTTTCCCGTGCGCTGTTGGTATTCTTTCTGTCAAGCCTTGGAGGAGCCGTAGGGAATTTTATTTCCATTCCCGCACTGGCAGGTTCGCTGTTTAAGTAGTGTCTGTCCATAAAGTCGGTTACTTTATAGACAGACTCTAAGTAGAGAAAAAATATCCAAAGGCCGGTATACTCAGGTTAAGGAGTAAATGCATGCCGCAGACTGAAACCATGACCTTGCATGAGAAACTTCAGATTATGATGAAAAGTCTTGAGTTGGAAAAACAGGGGAAACAGGAAGAAGCAGACAGGGTCAGAAAGACGGTTCCTTTACAGCCTTATCTGGCCAAATTCTATAAGGATCACCTCGGCCTTGACGCCCTCCTGAAAACCGGCTGGAACCTGTCGGAAGCGGAGGTGGAATTTGGATCAGATTGGCTTAATAAATAAAATTGTATTTGGTGTTTCCAATATTGATGTAGGGCGGAAAGGTTTGGCCGCTGACGGCGACGAGCACGAAGGCCGTATTTTTTATGAAAAAGGTATTTTTGGCGTAGCGGAGGCCTTTCAGGAAGCGCAGACTTCCGCAGATCCCCAAACCATGATTTTGGCTGAACTGGCTTTTCTGCAGCAGGAATTACAGTTCTGTGATGAAACCGATGCTGACACCAAAAACAGCCTTACCCAGGCCATTCAAAGTTTCGAGGATGCTCTTCGCTGTCTCAAAACCGTGGAAGATACCATCGGATACCGTTTTGCAGAAACTACTCACCCTACCGCCTCCAAATACCGCATACAAGGCTTCCCCAAAGACGCTTTTCACCTCGCCTGTATCGCTCATAGAACACGACTCCGTAATTCCCTCCGTACTCCCGGAATCAACATGAGGGAAAAGGCTGTTCTGTACCAGCGGGCGGCAAATATGACCACCGCCCAAGGGAGCTATATTGAAAAACAGAAAAAAGTGCTTGCATAAAACCTTAAATCCCCAGCGCCGAAAGGGCCAGGATTAGCGATTATGGGAAAAAATATCCAACGGCGTTTCTAGCCTTCAAACACACTGCGTATATATTCCACCGATGAGCGCGCCGCTTCGTCCAGTTCGGCTTCTCCGGCTCCGCCGGAAACATCCCGCCAGACCTTGATGTCCCTGCCCACCTGGCCGCCCATGAGGACAAAGGGTTCCATAACGACTTTTCCTGTATAGCCAGAATCCCGCAGAGCCTTGCCTATGGCTT
>JAITES010000146.1 GCA_031281925.1 Treponema sp.
GGGAACCTTTGTCGCCCATCCAAACGCGGATCTGGTATACAATCAATTCAACCCCATTGAGAGGGCGGAAGAAGACCCCTCTCAGGCGTCCCTGGCCGCGTTTATCCGCCATGTTCTTGAAGGGGGGGAAGTAGTTGAAGAGTATACCTTTAGCGGGGATCGGTATTTTGGAGCCTATTCCAAAATACCCGGCGCCGACTGGTACCTGATCGGAGCCATCGAACGGAGTGAATTCTTTTCTGGGATCAACCAGATGATGATACATATCAGCATACTCACCCTGAGTGCGGTGGTTATCTCCATCATTCTGGCATCTTTTCTTATTTCCAGAACCGTGGCCCGGCCTGTCAGGGAAATCGTCATCGGCGCCAATGCTCTGGCGAATATGGACTTTAGCGTCAAAATAGATACCAAGAGAAAAGACGAAATAGGGGATGTGGAGCGGGCGTTTCATACCATACAGGACGCCCTGAGGAAAACCCTTTCGGACATCAATAACGAGCACCAGGGACAGCTTAATATCAGCAAAAATCTGAGCGATTCCATCATACAGTCCTCGGACGGTCTGGATGTTATCACCAATAACATGGATTCCATGCAGAAAAAATCGGATAATCAGATGAATTCGGTAGAGAGAACCTCCGATTCCGTGGAAGAAATTGTAAGAAGCATTCATTCCCTGGAAGACGCCGTGGAGATCCAGTCCTCCAATATTTCCCAGTCCGCCAAATCCATAGAACAGATGGTAAGGGATATTGATTCGGTGCGGAGTGTGGTGTACGAGGCCAACAAGACCACCGATGATCTCAGTTCCTCGTCGGCACAGGGCCGGAAGATGCTGAGCAATCTTACCGAAGAGCTGACCCGGATAGCGGAACAGTCCGCGTTTCTGGAGGAAGCCAACGCCACTCTGGTCAATATCGCTGCCCAGACCAATATCCTGGCGATGAACGCCGCCATAGAGGCGGCCCACGCCGGGGAATCCGGGAAAGGCTTCGCGGTTGTTGCCGGTCAAATACGTAATCTTGCGGAATTATCCAACAAAGAATCGGGTTCCATTTCGGAAGAGATAAAAAAAATGCGGAACGGTATCGGCGCCATGCGGAAGGTTTCCGAGGATACGGTCAATACCCTGTCCAGCATGTTTACCAATGTGACGGATATTCAGACCTCCTTTACCAGCGTTAATACTGCGGTAGAGGCCCAGGCTTCCAGCGGCGCCCTTATTATGGACGCCCTCAACACCCTGCGGGAAGCGGCCGATCAGGTGAGGTCAGGCTCGGACAAAATTCAGCAGGAAAGCGGTTCCATTCATGAAACCGTCGAAAGTCTCAAGAATATCTCCAAAGAAGTGAATTCCAGCGTCATTGATGTACAGCAGGCAAGCAAGAATATCGCCGTGTCTCTGGAGATTGCCCGGAAAATTGCCGAAGGACGCTATCTGGTTCCCCCGGAGATAAAGATAATCGAATAAGATTTTCAGCAAAAAGGAGGCGAGTATGTCTTTTTTCAGCGGAAAAAAGAATGTACACAAGGATAAAGAGGAATTGGCTCCCAGGGCTCCCCGGTACAGTTCGGTTGCCTTTATAGAGGTTAACGATTTTGAAGGCCGGGCTCTGCTAAAAAACATCAGCGTTACCGGTTTCTGCATGCAGAGCAAAACCTACGCGAACCTTATTCCGGGGGAAAAGTATATCATGCATATATTTCCCGAAAAATCTGCCGGGCTAAAAGTCATTGAGGCGGAGGTTGAAGTCCGCTGGGTGCGGAGCGAAGTTTCCAGGTTCGATGTGGGACTTCTGATTGCCAAATCCTCAGGCCGGGACATGGAGAAATACATTGATTATCTCAAGATCCATCCGGGGCCGGCTTACCCGGAAAAAGACGCCTCTTGAACGAGCCTGTTCCAAAATTTGACATTGTGGAACGTCTTAATTGCATTAAAATCTGTAAAAGCGTATAATTTTCTCATGATAAAGATAGTACAAGCACATACTCTTGAAATTGATGATGTGGATGCTGCTGTTGATGAAATTCTTGATCAACTCAAGGGGCAATCAGTTCTAAAGAATTCGGTTGGCCTTGTTGCCTGTTTTTCCGATTTTCTGGGTTCCGGCGTGGTTTCCGCTCTGGCGGAAAAACTTTCCTTTCCCCTGATAGGGGCAACCACTCTGGCGGCTTCCGCCAACGGTATTTCCGGGGATACCATCCTCATTCTTACCGTTCTTACCAGTGACGATGTGGAATTTGTTACCGGTATAACCGGAGCAATAAGCGGGGAGGATGAGGGGCTCCTGCGCGAAGCCTGGGAAAAAACCGGCGGGAAACGGCAGGACAAGGCGGAACTGATGATAGGTTTTGCCCCGCTGCTCCTCAATGTTTCCGGGGATTTTTTTGTGGAATCCTGGAGCGGCATTACCGGCAATGTACCTGTTTTTGGTACTGTGGCAGTGGATCACAACCAGGATTACCACGAGGCCCAGACCATTTACGGAGGGGAAAGCTTTAAAGACCGTTTTGTATTTGTCCTCTGTTACGGCGGGCTCAAACCCAGGTTCTTTTACGGCGGTATATCCCAGGAGAAGGTTTTCCGGGAAAAGGGGGTGGTTACCTCCTCCCAGGGCAACCAGCTCAAGGGAGTCAACGGCGTCTCCGTGGGGGATTATCTCAGTTCCCTGGGACTTACCAGGGACGAAACGGGCAACATTGTGGGTATCAACTCCTTCCCCTTCATCCTGGACTACAATGACGGCACCCAGCCGATTATCCGGGTACTGTTTGCCATTACCCCCGACGGCTCGGCGGTCTGCGGCGGCAAGATCCCGGAAGGAGCGACTCTTACGGTCGGTAACGTTACTGCGGAAGAAGTCATGCGGACAAGCGCCGATGCCCTGGGCGAGGCTCTTGGAAGCGCCGGGGGGAAGAGTATGCTCATCTTTTCCTGTGTGGGCCGTTATTTTGCCCTGGGCTTCAAGGCCTCCAGGGAAATGGAGAAGACGGAGGAGCTTCTCAAGGGAACGCCGTTTGCGCTCTCGTATTCCGGTACGGAGCTATGCCCGGTATACGATAAAAACGGTAAACTGACCAACCGGAGTCACAACGACACAATAGTGATCTGTGCGCTGTAATGGATGAACGGCAGGAACATTCTCTTCCGGATCTCGCACTGGAGTTAAAACAGGCCCGGATTACGATTAAAAAACTCGAAAGGGAACTCAAGCTTGCCAATACGGTAATCGAAAGGAACAGAATCACTGTCGAGGCCAAAGATAATTTAAGCAGAATCGTCAGGGACTCAAAATCGGAGCTGGAAAAATACATGAAGCTGCTCCTGGAAAATTGTCCCGATATTATCATGCTTTTCGACAAGGACGGCAGGATAGTCTACTGTACCGATGTATTTCTCAAGATTACAGGTATATACAGTTTTGGCATGATCTCCGGCCGTCATTACCGGGATATTTTCGGCAGGTTTACCAGCGCCGTCTTTATGAAAAAGGCAGATAAAATATACAGGCGGCTTGAAAACGAAACGGTTTCCGTCAATCTGAATCAGGCCATCGATTTTGGCGGAACAGGAAACCCGAAGGATTACACCATTCAGGTCAGTTCCATGAAGGACGACTTTGGCAAGAGTATCGGCGCCATGGTTCTTTTTTATGATACATCTGAATTGCTGGCTGCAAAGCGGGAAGCGGAAACGGCAAACAAGGCCAAGTCGGATTTCCTTGCAACCGTATCCCACGAGATCCGCACTCCCATGAACGCCATTATCGGCATCACTTCAATGCTTGGCGATACCAATCTTGACTGCCGGCAGCGTAACTTTCTTAAAAACATACAGAATTCATCCAACATACTCCTCAACATCATTAACGACATTCTGGATTTTTCCAAGATTGAAGCGGGGAAGATGGAACTTGTTCCGGAATACTTTGGTTTGGAGAAGATGCTTGAGTATCTAAAAAATATGTTTGCTCTTCTGTTTTCGGAAAAAAATTTAAGCTTTCAGTGTGTTTTTTCAGAATCCCTGCCGGAAGTAATTTTTGGGGATGAAAAAAGAATAATCCAGATTATGACCAATCTTCTCAATAATGCACTCAAGTACACGATGGAAGGCGGGGTTGTCTTCCGGGTCGAAAACGCGTTTATCCCGGAGGATAAAACGCTGGTTCTGCGTTTCCGTGTGGAAGACACGGGAATCGGCATCAGGGAAGAGTCCATATCGCGGCTTTTTACTTCATTTGAACAGCTTGATCTGGTGCGAAATAAACGGATACAGGGAACGGGGCTCGGGCTTGCCATTACGAAGCGGCTCTGCGATCTTATGAGCGGAACAATAGACGTAGAAAGTGAATACGGCAAAGGTTCTGTTTTTACCGTAACGCTTCCCCTTAAAACAGGCGCCAGGGAGGATCTGCCGGAAGGGGAAATTTCCCTTGTCCGTTTTTCCGCTCGGGAGGCCAGGGTGCTTTTGGTTGATGATATTGAAATAAATCTTGAGGTTGCCTCCTACATTCTGGGCGCCTTTGATATAAAACCCGACACGGCAAGAAGCGGCAGGGAAGCCATCGAAAAAATAAAGAAAAATGATTACGATCTTGTCCTGATGGATCACATGATGCCGGACATTGACGGAATGGAAGCGGTCCGCATTATCCGTGCCGCAGGAGATGCCAAAGCCGGCATCCCCATTGTTGCCCTGACCGCCAATGCGGTTTCCGGGGCCAGGGAAATGTTTATTTCCAACGGCTTCAACGGTTTTCTTTCCAAGCCGATGGACAGCAATGCTGTTGCGAAGGTTCTGCTCCATTGGCTGCCGGAATGCCGGATAAAGAAAGGCTGACCCCTATGCTGAAAGCCGATTGGTTGGAACTGGAAAAAGCAACGGAAATTCTGCTGGCAAGAACAAAGCCCATTGAAGAAACCGTGGAACTGCCCCTTTGTGAATCCCTGGGCAGCATTGTCGCGGAAGAGATTCGCGCCCCTCTGGATAACCCTCCCTTTGACCGTTCATCCATGGACGGTTTTGCCCTGAGATCCCAGGATACGGCGCCGGGGGGAAAACCCGTAACGCTGAAAATCCAGGGTGAATCAAGCGCGGGGAAACCTTTTCCGGGCCGTATTGGTCCGGGCGAAGCCATACGTATCATGACGGGTGCAATGATCCCGCCGGGGGCCGATGCGGTGCTTCCAAAGGAAACCGTCCGGGAGGAAGGGGGAGAAATTCTCGTGCCGGGGCCTCTTGCGAAGGGAAACTGCATCGGTTTCCGGGGGGAGGATATCAGGAAAGATGAGGTTCTTGCCCCGGCGGGAACGCGGCTTGATGCGGTAATGATAGGGATACTGTCAAGTATGGGCCTTGAAAAGATCGGCGTATACAGGCAGCCCAAAATCGGCATACTCTGTACCGGGGATGAACTGAGTCCGCCGGGAAAGAAACTTGAGCCGGGGAAGATATACGACACCAATACTGCTCTCCTCTCCTGCCGCCTTAAGGAATGGGGTTTTGATCCGTATATTTTGCCAGGGACCGGCGACAATGCTTCCGCCGCGTCTTCCCTTATTGCCTCTCATATTGACGATCTTGATATTCTTGTCAGTTCCGGCGCGGTGAGTGTGGGTGAATATGACATTATTCACGAAGTCTACGGTATACTTGGAGCGGAATCCCTCTTCTGGCGTCTTGCCAACAGACCCGGTTCCGCTATCCGCTGCGGGATCTGCCGGGGGAAACTCATGATGAATCTTTCCGGGAATCCCTTTGCCTGTATCGTCAGCCTTGAACTATTGGCAAAACCGGTTCTGGCAAAGATCTCCCGCAGGAAGGATCTGCGCAGCCGCCGTGTACAGGGAACGCTTGCAAACGGTTTTTCCCCGGATAAAACGGATTTACGCCATTTTATACGCTGCCGTTACGAAAACGGTATGTTTAGTGTTCCGGAGGGCCACAGTTCCGCCCGGCTTTTTTCATTTTTGAACTGTAACTGTCTTCTGGATCTTCCCGCGGGAACAGGATTTCTGCCTCAGGGGACAGCCCTTGAAGGGATACTTTTTACGGAGGGCCTGTGACAAAAGCGTTTAGCGCCCTCGTGTTAACCGTCAGCGACAGGGCCTCCACGGGAGAACGGGTGGACACGGCAGGCCCGGCCGTCAGGGATATGCTCCTGGAAAAAGGTTTTGTCTGCGGGGAACCGGTCATACTTCCCGACGAAAGGGCACTGATCGAAGAGGCCCTGATAGGGGCCGCCGACACCGGAGAAATCAATCTGGTTCTCACCGTGGGGGGCACGGGTCTTTCGCCAAGGGACCTAAGCCCCGAAGCCGCGGCGGCAGTATGTGAACGCCTTGTTCCCGGAATTCCCGAGGCGATGCGTTTGCACAGCCTTGGCATTACGCCGAGGGCCATGCTCTCCCGTTCCGTTGCGGGCATACGGAAACAAACCCTTATCATTAACCTGCCCGGAAGTAAAAAAGCCGCCGTGGAAAACCTTGAAGCGGTAATCGACACTCTGGAACACGGGCTGGAAATTCTTCTGGACCTGAAGGATGAACAGGGAAGGACACATGCGCAAGAGACTTAATCACATTAACGGGGCGGGGGAAGCCCGCATGGTTGATGTTGGAAAAAAACCGGATACGAGGCGGGAGGCCCTGGCCCAGGCCCTGCTGAGCATGGAAGAGGAGACAGTGGGCCTCATCCTGGAAGGCGCTTTGCCGAAAGGGGACGTGATAGGGACTGCGCGTATTGCAGGGATCATGGCGGCAAAAAAAACGGCCGAACTTATCCCGCTCTGTCATCCCATTCCCCTGGACAGTGTGGAACTGGATATTGAGAGGCAGAACAAAAATCAGCTTTTGATTAAGGCTTTAGTCCGTACAACCTGGCATACGGGGGTGGAGATGGAGGCCCTCTGCGCGGTTTCCGTCGCGGCCCTGACAATCTACGACATGTGCAAATCTGTGGATAAAGGCATGGAGATAGGGGAAATACGGCTCCTCAGAAAAACCGGGGGGAAGAGCGGCGCCTTTGAACGCGGGAAGGAAAAGACATGAAGGATCGTTTTGGCAGGACTATTGATTATGCCCGCCTCTCCCTTACAAGCCGCTGCAATCTCCGCTGTCCCTACTGTTACAGGGAAGAGACACAGTCTGAGCCGACGGACGAGTTAAAGCCGGATGAAATAGCGGAGATTGTTTCTGTCCTTGCGGAACTGGGTATACAAAAGGTAAGGCTTTCCGGCGGCGAGCCTCTCCTGCGGCCCGATCTTGAAGAGATTGTTTCCGCGGTCAGTAAAACCCCCGGCATCAGGGAAACCGTCATGACCACAAATGCCCAGGGCCTTGCGCGGAGGCTCGGAGCCCTCAAGAATTCAGGGCTCATGCGGCTCAACATAAGCCTTGATTCCCTGCAGGCTGAACGTTACAGGAACATGAACGGCGGCAGTCTTGAGGAGGTTTTATCAGGTATAGACATGGTCATTGCGCTTGATATGCTGCCCCTCAAGATCAACTGTGTGCTCCTTGGGGGGATCAATGACGACGAGATTGAAGGGTTTATCAACATGGCGCGGGAACGGCCGCTGCAGATCCGTTTTATAGAACTCATGCCCATAGGGAAACTTTCAATACAGGATTTGCGCAGAGATCCTGCGGAGATCCTGAAAAGCACCAGGGGACTCAGGCTGATGAAGTCAGAATATCCCGGTCAGCCGGCGCGGTGTTGGGGCGGGCCGGGTTTCAGGGGAAGCATCGGGTTTATCAGAGCCTTTTCCGATCCCTTCTGCCGTAGTTGTAACCGCATACGGATTAGCTGTGAAGGGAGAATCAGGCCCTGCCTCGCCGATGATACGGAATGGGATCTCCGCAGCGCTATCGGCAATCCCGCCCGGCTTAAGGAGATCATAATGACGGCGATAGAAAGCAAGTCGGAAAAGCACCGGTTTTCCGAAGGCTTCATTCCCTCAAAATTCATGTACTGCATAGGAGGATAGATTGAAGAGCGGAGCTTCAGGCCTGGTAGTTTCGGTAAACACAAGCGCCGCAAAGGGAACGGTAAAGGAACCTCAGGCGGAAGCGGTACTCAGGGAGAATTACGGCATTGAAGGGGATGCCCACGCCGGCTCATGGCCCAGACAGATAAGTTTGCTTGCCGAAGAGAGTATTTCCAAAATGAGCGCACAGGGGATTCCCGGCCTGAAACCCGGCGATTTTGCGGAAAACATTACCACCCGCGGTATCGAACTTTACACACTTCCCGTAGGGACTGTTCTGGCTCTGGGGGATTGCCTTGCGGAAATTACCCGGATAGGCAAGGAATGTCACAAGGACTGTGCCATAAGGCAAAAAACGGGAAACTGCATCATGCCCTCCGAGGGGGTTTTTGCCAGGGTGATCCGGGGAGGCGTTCTCAGGGCAGGCGACCATATCAAAATAGAGAAATGTTCCGGGTAAATCCCGGAGTCTTCCATGCCGATGATAAGTATAAGGATGTAACATGAAGGCGCCTGCTCTCCATAAAAAATAGAGGAGCCTTTCAAAAAAAAATATGCAGAAAGAAATTGAATCCCTCTTTGAACGTATTGTACATGCCCGTCACTGTGTTGCCCTGACCGGGGCCGGAGTCTCAACACTTTCCGGTATCCGGGATTTTCGGGGAAAGAACGGACTCTACAATGATATGGATGCGGAAAAGATTTTTGACCTTGATTACTTCATGCAAGACCCCTCGTTTTATTACAGGATGAGCGGAGAATTTATCTACAACCTTGATGCGAAGGAAGCTTCCGTTGTTCATACCGTACTCGGGGAACTTGAAAACAGGGGTTTTGTTAAAGCCGTCATCACACAGAACATAGATCTGCTTCACCAGAAGGGAGGCAGCAGACATGTTATTGAGGTTCACGGTTCCCCCAGGCTGCACTACTGCCTCCATTGCGCCGGTATCCGTATGCCCTTTGAGGAAGCCGCCGCCATCGTAAAAAACGGGGAACTTCCCCGCTGTCCCAAATGCAACAGGGTGCTGAAACCCGCCATAACCTTCTTTGGTGAAAGCCTCCCCATGGACGCTCTTAGGGAAGCCACGGAGGAGGCCCAGAATGCGGATCTTATGCTGGTTCTGGGTACAAGCCTTACGGTACAGCCGGCCGCCAGCCTTCCCCTCTATACGATACGGAAGGGGGGCAGCATTGTTATTGTCAACAATATGCCTACATCCCTGGACGCACAGGCCTCCATGCATTTTGATGATCTGGGAGAAGTTTTTGAAGGCATAAAACGGTTTCTTGCCGCCAAAGGGGAAAACAAGTGAAAAAATTATCGGGCTTTCTGTTTTTGTTTCTGATTCTGTTTATTTCGAATCTCCCTGCACAGGAAAGCGGAACCCTGTCCATGAGTCTTAACGGCGCGACAGGACTCTATACGGTACCGTCCGGGAACATCGGCTGGGAAGGGAAGAGTAAAGTGGGCATTGATGCCGGAGGGTCTTATAACTTCTTTTCCAATAACGGTATTGCCAAAATAGGTGTAAGCCTTTTTAACTGGGTGGAATTAAGCGGCGCGCTGGACATTCAGCCCCGGGAAGAAGACACAAACAATATCGACGGCATCATCGGGGCAAAACTCAGACTGCCCACTAAACGTACCGCAATTTCCATCGGAGGGAACCTGCAGCTTTTGAACCACCGGGATCAATTCAGCTGCGCGGGGCAGATCTATACGGCGGCAACCTACAGCGGAGAATTCTTTACCTGGCCTGCCTCTACAAGCCTTGCGATAGGTTACACGATCCACGAGGAGAACAAGGATAATATTGATTTTGGCATGGGCTTTGATCTGGTGCTGTTTCCCAGCGTTTTTGGCCGGATCGTACATTGGATCATTGATTATTCCAATTTTTCCTACAGCATACAGGCTCTGGGGGATGACGCCTGGTACCGGGGCTGCCTCAACACGGGAATCCGCCTTGACTTCTCCGCAATCCCGACTCTAAGCAAATTCAAACTGGTTTTCGATCTTGCCATGCTGGACATTTTCGATCATGAGCGTACCGTCTCCATGGGCCTGGTAGTAGGAGTACCGATTGGCAAAAAAGCAAAATAAGCGAGGTTCTTTCAAAACTGAAGTTTTTGGGAAAGCAACCCTCATTGTTCTTTATTTGGGGCTGTCATTTGTTATTCCAAAACCGTCAAACTTCGTCTTTACCCCCACCGTCATCGAAAGGCCGGGCATATAGTAGCCTGCGAAGGATTCGTAGTGGGAGTTGGCAATGTTCCGCAGGGACGCAAAGGCGCTAACGTGTTTCCCGACTTCTGGGTTGTCTCGGGCGTCCCGATGAC